>NZ_DOTK01000074.1:0-7661 GCF_003521185.1 Brevibacillus sp. | reverse complement strand
ATGCTGGGCGCACCAAAAAAAACGCCCCCGAATCACTCGGGAGCGTTCCTTACAAGCATATTCAAACCTTACAGCAAGCCAAGACGCTGGAAAATCGTATCCACATGCTTCAAATGGTAGCGATAGTCGAAGCATTCATCCAGCTCTTCTTTGGTCAGTGTGGAGCTGACCGTTGCGTCTTCTTCCACGATGGCGCGGAAAGAGCGCTGTTCTTCCCAGGCTTGCATCGCGCGCGGCTGCACCGTATCGTACGCTTGCTCGCGGCTCATGCCTTTTTCGATCAGCTTGAGCATGACTTGCTGGGAGTAGATCAATCCGAATGTGCGATCCATGTTGCGCTTCATGTTCTCCGGGAATACCGTCAAGTTTTTCACGATGTTCATGAAACGGCGCAGCATGTAGTTCAGCGCTTGGGTCGCGTCTGGCAAAATCACGCGCTCTGCGGAAGAGTGGGAAATATCCCGCTCATGCCAGAGCGACACGTTTTCGTAAGAAGTGAGCATGTGACCGCGGATGACGCGCGCAAGACCGCAAATGTTTTCGCTGCCGATCGGGTTGCGCTTGTGCGGCATGGCGGAAGAGCCTTTTTGACCTTTGGCAAACGCTTCTTCCACTTCGCGCATTTCGCTCTTTTGCAGACCGCGGATCTCTGTTGCGAACTTCTCCAGCGAAGTTGCGATCAGAGCCAATGTCGCCATATATTCGGCATGACGGTCGCGCTGCAATGTTTGGGTAGAAATCGGAGCCGGAGACAGACCAAGCTTTTCGCATACGTATGCTTCCACGAACGGGTCGATGTTCGCATACGTGCCTACTGCACCGGAAATTTTGCCGTACGCCACTTCTTTTCTCGCCGCCTGGAAACGCGCCAGGTTGCGCTTCATTTCTTCATGCCACAGCGCCAGCTTCAAGCCGAAAGTGGTAGGCTCGGCGTGCACGCCATGCGTTCTGCCCATGCAAACCGTGTCTTTGTGTTCGCGAGCTTTGTCAGCCAAAATCGCAATGAAGTCTTCGATATCTTTTTCCAAAATTTCGTTCGCCTGGCGCAGCAAGTAGGACAGCGCCGTGTCCACCACGTCCGTAGAGGTCAAGCCGTAGTGCACCCATTTCTTCTCTTCGCCCAAAGTTTCGGATACCGCACGGGTAAACGCCACTACGTCATGGCGTGTCTCTTCCTCGATCTCATAGATGCGGTTAATGTCAAAGCTGGCCTTGTCCCACAGCTTTTTCACGTCCTCTTCCGGGATGATTCCCAGCTTGGACCAAGCTTCACATGCGAGAATTTCTACTTCCAGCCAAGCCTTGAACTTGTTTTCTTCCGTCCAAATGGCACGCATTTCCGGGCGAGAATAACGTTCGATCATGATTATACCTCCGATGGATTCGTCCAGATTTTCAACTCATCAATGTGGGTGAGCGCTTCTTCCACAGTGGGGGCGAGCACGTTGATATGCCCCATTTTCCGCTTCGCCTTGCTCTCGGCTTTTCCGTACAGATGCAGCTTGGCCGTGCGCGGCAGCTTGTCGATTTGATCGATGACAGGCTGAAGATGCTCTCCCAAAATATTAACCATCACGACGGGAGAGAGCAACTCTGTCGAGCCTAACGGCAAGTTGCAAACAGCCCGGACGTGTTGTTCAAATTGCGAAGTCACACAAGCATCCATCGTGTAATGGCCGGAATTGTGCGGACGTGGCGCCAGTTCATTGACGTACAGTTGCCCGTCTGTGGTCAAAAACATTTCCACAGCGATCAGCCCGACTACATCAAGCTTCTCGACAATCGTGCGGGCGATTTCTTCTGCGCGTGCTTTTACTTCCGGTGCGACACGCGCCGGCACGATGCTCAGGTGCAAGATGTTTTCCTGGTGAATATTTTCCGACGTCGGGAATACAGCCAACTCTCCGTCTGGATTTCGCGCTGCAATGACCGACAACTCCATCTGAAAAGGCACGAACTGTTCCACGATCAGCTCTGTTCCTGCCTTGGAGAGTGTCTCGTACGCCTCCGCAAGCTCGTCCTCGCTGCGCAAGACCCACTGGCCTTTGCCGTCATAGCCCCCTGTCGCTGTCTTCATGACCGCAGGCAACCCCAGTTCGGCTACGGCTCCCTGCAAATCTTGCAAACTGCCGACTACGCGAAAAGGTGCGACCGGAATGCCGATTTCGCGAATCGCCGTCTTTTCGGAAATCCGGTTTTGTGTGATGCGCAAAAGGCGGCTGCCCTGCGGCACGTACGCATGGCTTTCCAATACCTCTGCTACCTGTGCATCCACATTTTCAAATTCGTAGGAAATCACGTCGCTGACAGAAGCAAGCTGCATCGCCGCTTCCACGTCATCGTAGCTGGCGACAATTTGCCGATCCGCCGTTTGTCCGCACGGAGCGTCGACGGTCGGGTCCATCGTCACAAAGCGATAACCCATAGCTCGTCCAGCGAGAGCGATCATTCGGCCGAGCTGTCCGCCGCCGAGTATTCCGAGAGTCGATCCTGGTTTGATTTGCTTGCTCTGTTTGGTCGTCATTCCAGTTCGCCAGCCTCCAACACTTTATTGCGCACTTCATCACGTCTTGCCACAAAACGCTCTTGCACCTCAGGGTATTTGATCCCCAAAATCTGCGCAGCGAGCAGCCCTGCATTGATCGCGCCCGCTTTGCCGATTGCGACTGTGGCGACTGGCACGCCGCCTGGCATTTGCACGATGGACAAAAGCGAATCCAGTCCGTTCAGATTGGAAGACTTCACAGGTACACCGATTACTGGCAGTTCAGTCTTGGCAGCCACCATGCCTGGCAAATGGGCTGCGCCACCCGCTCCCGCGATGATGACTTCCAGCCCGCGGCTTTTTGCACTCTCGGCATACGAAAACATCAAGTCAGGCGTTCTGTGTGCAGAGACGACCTTCTTTTCGTACGGAACCTGCAATTCATCGAGAATTGCGCATGCTTCCTTCATCGTTTCCCAGTCTGACGTACTGCCCATAATGACGCCTACCAACGGCTGTAGCATGAACCATTCGCCCCCTACGTTTTGTATCATCAGAAGAAAACCCAACCGACTAACGGCTTTTTGCGCCGTACTCATCGCCTGGGCTATTCGTACTCGTTTGCTATCAACATACACAGTGTAGCAGGGAGAAAGTTTGCCTGTCAACCACGCTTCCGAACATTTTAAATTAGGTTTGATTCCATCATTCGTGTTTAACCTTTTCCAACCAGCCGTTCGCTGCTTCCGCAAGCTCCAGCTTGAGATGAAGCCAGTAATCAAAAAACGGTGTGGCATCCGCTCCGCTTGCCGCCGATACCAGTTCCTTGATCGCTGCTCCATTCGCAAGCCCGTACTGGTGCTCACTCACGTACTGGCGCAATAACTGATTCAGCCGTTCGGCTCCCCAAGCATCCCGCAAAGTCCACCACATGACGCCTGAGCGTCCGTAGACCAGCTCATTGTAGCTTTTCCAGTCCGGGAAGGCCGCCACACTCGTCTCGGCGTCAATTCCTTGCTTCGCATACGCTTCCGCCGCTCGCGACTGGCCTTGCCTCATCCGCATGTACGCCTGCGCGCGCTTGGCATCCTTTTCCTGCAAAAACGCCATCGTGGCGTAGTCGGTCAAGCTCTCGTCGAGCCACGCTTCCCGCACTTCATCGTTGCCGACGATGCCGTAAAACCATTGATGGGCGGTTTCGTGCGCAACCACAGCCGCTCCCATGCTATTCGCTGTGTTGAAAAATTCCTCTTCAATAAAGACGAGACTCGGATACTCCATTCCCCCGAAAAAGCCGCCCGTCTTGACGACATCGTATTCCTTGTAGGGGTACGTGCCAAACTGTTTTCCATAGTAGTCGAGCGATTCCATCGCCGTCTGGTGCAAGCTGTTCACGACTGCCGCATCATCGCCTTGCTGCGACCAGGTTCGAACGACAGTTTCCCCCACCTTGCCGGACATCGCCTGATACGTGTCATCCATCACGACCATGGCAAAATCACGAACGTTCCAGGCATCCAGCTCGTATATACTTTGGCGCTGCGGCCTTGTTTGCGTAACGACAGCGACACTTTCCAGCCCCGTCGTAGCAAGCTGATACCCTTCCGGCAAATGAACGCGCAAATGATAGTTCGCCACCTCGCTGTAAAACGGGTCGCCGATCGCTGTGTACGGATCGAGTCGCCAGCCGCCGCTGTCCTTGACGGCGAGAATCGGCAGCCAATTGCCGAGCCACATGGCATGATCGTGGTAAGACAGCCGCCCGTTGTTATACGGCACTTGCAGGCGGAAGCTCATCTCCACAACCGTTTCGGCTTTTGCCTTGTTCGGCGGAAGCTGTGGGAGCGGCACGCGCAAAAGCGTGTTCGTTTTTCCTTCATAGCGAACATCAGCTTGGCGTCCGTTTACTTTGACAGCCGAGATCGCAATGCCGCCCGGCTCTCTTTGTTTGCCCAGCACTTGCTCCCAGTTTTCTGAGCGAAGATCCGCCTCTGTAGCGAAAGCATTCGGATACAGATGGAAAAAGGCTTTGTCATCCTGTGGTACAAAGCGGGTCGTCAACGTTCCTTTTACGACTCGCTCGTTCATATCCAGCCACACCTCTGCGCTGTACGTGACAGCTGCCGGCTTCTGCTCCGGGTTGGCGATCACCGCCACATCTGCCCCGGCTTGTCCCGCCCACGGGCTGCTCCACAAGCACACTGCCAGAGCAATCCCTACTACCATGCCGACCACCCAATGCTTGCGCCACATGGCACTCCCCTGCCTTCGCTTACTTTTGCTGCTTTTCGCGTTGTCGTTCCAGCCAGGCCGCTGCCTGTTCCTGCTGGGACATGTCCAGATTCATCCAATAGTCCAAAAATGCGCTCGCGTCCTCGCCAGCCGCTTTTGTCAAAAACGCCTTCCATTGCTCGCCGCTGACAAGCTGGTAACGGTAAGTCGCCACATACTGTCTCAAAACATCATACAGCCGCTCTTCTCCCCAAGCTCCCCGCAACAGCCACAGCATGGAGGTTGTCCTGGAGTAAACGAGATCGCTATAGTATTGATTGGCAGGAAACTCGGTGAGAGCCTGCCACGGCCGCTGATGCTCTTTTACGTAAAGTGGCACAAACGTCCCGTTGGCAAGCCGCCTGCGCACGCGCTCAGCACCGTGTAGCGGATACTGTTCCGTCAGGAAGGCGATCGTTGCATATTCAGTAAAGCCTTCGTCCAGCCACGCCTCGCGAAGCTGATCGTTGCCGACCAATCCGTAAAACCATTGGTGGGCCGTCTCATGCACCACCGTATCAATCGCGTACTCTGCATTCGCCAGAAAATGCCGCCCGTCCAGAAACACCAAAGCCGGGTACTCCATCCCGTTGATCGCCCCGCCTGTCCGAATCACATCGTACTCCGTGTACGGATATGCCCCCAAGTTTTGATGAAAATACGCCAGTGACGAAACAGCCGCCTGATGGTTTTGCTTGGCTTGCTGCACGTCATCCCCTTGGCGCCACCAAGTGCGAACTACTGTATCTCCTACTTTGCTCTCTGTGCTCTGGTAGCTCGCATCCATGACAACAAGGGCAAAATCGCGCACATCTTTTACGCGCAGCCGTGCCGTTTTTTCTCCTTTTGACGGCGCAATCACCTCTGCTGCTTTATCGGGTGCCGTGCTCGCCCACTGATAGCCCGCTGGAAAAGTGACGTTGACCTCGTAATCTGCGACCTCGCTGTAAAAGGGATCGCCTACAGGCTCGTACGCATCGAGACGCCACCCGCCCTGATCGTACACGGCGAGAATCGGCAGCCAGTTGCCCAGCCAGATCGCGTGCTCATCGTATGACATCCTCCCGTCGTTGTGAGGAAGCTTCATCGCAAAATTCAGCTCGATTTTGTGCGGGCCTGTCTCGCTTATCGGTTTTCCTTCTGCTGCAAGCGGTATCTCCAAAATATGCCCAGTCTTTTTGCCCGCAACCGCTTTTCCGTCGACTGTGAGCTTGTTACTATCATACGTGCCAAGTCCAGGTTCCTTGCCTAAAAGTTCCTCCCATAGCATTCCATCTTGTCGTTTCGTAAATACGTCCGGATAAAGATGAAGGTAGGCATGTTTCGGGTCTTTCGGCCAAAAGGTGATGGCTATGCTTCCGCTCACTTCTTTTTTCACTGGATCAATGTGGACATTCGCCTGATACAACGGCTTTTGCAAAAGCGGCTCCTCGCTTGCCTTAGCTGGCCATCCCAAGTTCATCACCAAGCAACTGCATCCTAGCCAAAAGGCCCATTTCCGCATGCCTTCGCCCCCTTTTTTCTTTATCGTAACGAAAGTGGCAAAAAAAGGCTATCTCCTTTACAGTCTGCTGGACAACCAGCTTGAAACAGAATCGAGTGCTATTGCCTCTTCACTGCCCTGCCGCATGTCCCGCACGATCACCTGTCCGCTGTTCACTTCATTTTCGCCGTAAATCAGCGCGTAGGCTATCCCTTCCTTGTTTGCGTAGTCCAGCGCTTTCTTCAGCTTCCTGCCCGCAAGCTCCAGCTCGACCCGGAGACCGCTCGCACGCAGGCGATTCGCCAGCCCAAGGCCAAGCGTCTCGGTGCCGAGCGGGATGACCAAAACGTCAGCGGCTGCCCGCTCGCTTGCCTCCCGCATGGAGAGCGCCGCCAGAATCACATCAAGCCCAAACGAGATGCCCACTGCCGGATATGCTCGCCCATCGCCTAAAAACCGCCCAATGATCTCATCGAACCTGCCGCCACTGCCGATGCTTGAGGCAATGCTTCGATCCTGCAAAAAAATCTCGTAAACTGTGCCCGTGTAAATCCCCAAGCCGCGGGCCAAAAACGGCGAAAAGCGCACCTCGCCAGAGACGCCTGCTCCTTGCAAGTAGTCAAACAGCTCTTGCAGCTCCTGTACGCCCTGCCGGAAAGTATCAGAGGAAAACTGCTTCGCCAAAGCGTCCAAAGTCAGCGCCCCCTTTTGCAAAAAAGCTGTGATCGCTGCAACAAGCGGCTCCTCCACCTGGCGCTCCCGTAAATCGTCGCGTACCCCTTCCACGCCGATTTTCTCCAGCTTGTCGAGCGACAGCATCACATCTCCCGCCCGTTCTGCCGGTACCCCCAGCTCCTGCAACACGCCCGACAACAGCTTGCGATTGTTTACCTCGATGTACACGTCCAGCCCAAGCTTGGCAAACGCTGCAAACGCCATGCTGATCAGCTCTGCCTCGGCAAGCATCGAGGACGTACCGACGATATCGACGTCGCACTGGATAAACTCCCGCAGCCGTCCAGTCTTCACCGGACCGTCGCGAAACACTTTGCCGATCTCATAGCGCTTGAAGGGCAATCTCATCTCCGGGTTCATCCCGACGACTTTTGCCAAAGGAACCGTCAAATCGTAGCGCAAGGCGAGTTCCCGCTCCCCTTGGTCACTCAGCCGATAAACTTCTTTCAAAATCTCGTCCCCGCCGCCGTATTTGGATGCGAGCAGCTCATAGTATTGCAATGTCGGAGTCTCCAGCGGCTTGCAGTCGTACGCCTCGAACACCGCCTCCAGCGTGCGCCGTATCCAGTTGCGCTGCGCCTGCTCTTTTGGCAAAAAGTCTTTTGTTCCTTTCACGCTTTTCAAAACGCTGTTTTCCATGTCCCTCATCCTTTCTGTTTTCGAACCAAATCGGGTAGGAGGCTACCC
>NZ_DOTK01000086.1:0-7549 GCF_003521185.1 Brevibacillus sp. | reverse complement strand
CACTTGGCTTGACAATCCGTCATCCATAAAAATTTGTTGAAACGTTTGCGAAATGGCTCCGTCCAATGAATAGAAACACAACACAAGAGAAAAAACAAACATTGGAGGAATACAACATGAAAACAATTCGTACAGGAATGATGACTCTGGCGGCACTCGCCGTATTGGGCACGAATATCGTATCGGCTACCTCCGAACCAGTTAAAGAGCTGTCGGTGAATGTAAACGGAAGCGCGATTACGCAAGCAGCGATTTTTGATAAAGGTCAACAAACGGTATTGGTTCCGCTTCGCCCGGTGGCTGAATCCCTCGGATTCAAAGTAAGCTGGAACGACAATCTGAAAGCGGCAGAAGTGCAAAAAGGCGCCATCTCTAGCTACGCAAAAGCGGGCGAGGATCGCTACCCATACGCGAAAATGTACAAAACGCTCGGAGCGGAGCCGCGCGTGCTGAACGGCAGCACGTATGTGCCAGTCGCGTTTGTGGATGAAATCCTGCAAGCCGAAGTTAATGTGACAGACAGTGCGGTGACCGTTGTGGACGAAGAAGCAGAAAAAGCGCCAGTGCGTACAGGTACGATTTCTACCATCAACAAATCGGAAAAAGGAAATATCTCTATTGCGCTGGACGGATATGAGACAGGCATCATCCTGCACATCAGCGAAGAGACCAAAATCACCGACGCTGCGGGCAAAGTATTGAAGCCGGAAGACTTGAAGCTGGGCATGGAAGTGGAAGCGACTCACCACAAATACATGGCGATGAGCATGCCGCCGCAAACAGGTGCGCTGACCATCGTGGTGAAGAAAAGCCTGGAATCTGCGGAAGTAATGGGAACAGCAGGCAAAGTAGCGAGCATTGCGCCTGACCAGCAAGGCACGTACAAAATGGTGGTAGAAGGACACGGCTTGACCACTACTTCTCCGGAAAAAGTGGCGCTGATCATCAACGACAAAACCGTAATCGTAAGCGCCAAGGACAACAAAGCGCTCAAGCCGGAAGAATTGAAGGCAGACATGAACGTAATCGCGTTCTACGGTCCTAAACTGACGCGCAGCTTGCCGCCAATCGGTGTAGCCGAAAAAATCGTAGTAGAGTAAGAGAGAATCCGGGATGGCAGTTGCTGTCCCGGTTTTTTTGACGCATGTCGCTGACGACGTACGGCATGCAGGTGAATCGGTCAAGGGTCTCAAGGTCTATTCCAGTGTCATATTTTGTCAATGCCGACTTTGCGCGGAACGGGGCAGGTTAAGGGAATTCCCTGATACACAACTGGTCATGTAAACTCTACAATAGCATGTAGATGATTGTCTCAAAGGAGGAGCGCATGAGTACGTGGAAAGAAGATCTGGGAACATCCAATGAAGCTTTTTCCCTGATGCAGTCCATCTTTGCCAACGTCAGTGACGCCATCCTGGTGATCGACCATGAGGGACGGATTGTCAAGGCCAACGCAGCGCTGGCACAAATGTCAGGCTGGACAGAAGAAGAGCTGGTCCGGGAAAAGCACATTTGCGAGCTTTGCTTGGGCATGGCAACCTGTACGGAGGAGACGAGTTGCACCGATTGCTTTTTCAAGCGGGTGCAAATGCCGTCTTTTGAAATGCGGCTCCGTACAAAAGACGGACACGAACATCCTGTGGCAGCCAGCTCAGCCCGACTGCCCGACGACTCAAGTGGCAAGCTGGTGATGATCTTGCGTGACATGTCAGCTCAGCAGCGTGTGGAAAAAGAGCGTTATCAGCACAAGCTGACTCATTTTGCGATTCAGGCGCAGGAAGAAGAGCGGAAGCGCATTGCTCGCGAGCTGCACGACGGCGTAGGGCAGGCGCTTTACAGCATTTTGGTCGGACTGAACGTGGTCAGGCAGGGAAATCCCGGAGAACAGGTCATGCAGCACGTTACAGAGCTGGTGAACATGACATCCAAGGCGATGGAGGAAGTCAAGCGCATGGCTTTGGAGCTGCGCCCGTCTGCTCTCGATGATCTCGGACTTTTGCCCGCGTTGCGCTCTTTGATGAAACGAGTGGAAAAGACTTTTCACATACAAGTCGAATTGCACGTACAAGGCGAGAAGCGGAGGTATTCGGCCGCGATGGAAACCGCGTTGTACCGGATCGTTCAAGAAGCCATGACCAACACCGCCAAGTACGCGCAGGCAAGCCAGCTGGCGATCATGTTCGAAAATCGGGAAAAAGAAGTCGTCGTGACCATCGTGGACGACGGCATCGGTTTTGAAGTGGAGAAGACGTTGAGTGTCGGCAAAGGACTTGGCGTGTTCGGGATGAAGGAACGGGCGCAACTGCTTGGCGGTACCGTCGATATTCGTTCGGCACCGCAAGAAGGAACGACAGTCATTGTCCGCGTTCCGTTGCCAAAGGAGGGGATTTTGGATGACCATTCGCGTGCTGATCGCTGACGATCACGCGATTGTACGGTCCGGGCTGGGAATGCTGATCAATGCCCAGGAGGACATGGATGTTGTCGGCTATGCAGCTGACGGCAAGGAAGCTTGCGAAAAAGCGCTGGAAATCCGCCCGAACGTGGTGTTGATGGATTTGAGCATGCCGCCAGGGGAGAACGGCTTGACGGCAACAGCGAGACTGAAGGAAGCAGCACCGGACATACAGGTGCTCGTTTTGACGATGCACGACGACGAGGAGTATTTGTTTCGTGTCCTGCAGGCCGGAGCTGCCGGATATATTTTGAAAAGCGCCCCTGACCTCGATCTGATCGCTGCCATTCGTTCCGTCAACAGCGGTATGGCTTATTTGTATCCATCGGCCACGAAATCGCTGATTGAGGAATTTTTGCAGATGGTCAAAAACGGCGAGGAACAGGCGAAGTACGAGATTTTGACCGAGCGCGAAAAAGAAGTGCTCGTGCTGATCGCCAAAGGTTTCAGCAACAAAGAAATCGCGGAGCAGCTCACCGTTTCCGTGAAGACGGTCGAGTCGCACAAGGCGCATATCATGGAAAAGCTGCACTTGCGCACGCGGCCTGATCTGGTGCGGTATGCGATCAAAAAAGGCTGGCTCGACTTTGAGTAAACCAGACCGAATGCTTTCATCACGTCCTTGCAGCTGTTTGAGGGCGTGTTTTTTATTCCGAAGATTTTGGACAGGAATGGAATATTATGTAACCATGTGCCCGTTCGTCTCGTCATTACTTATGTGTAAAAATAATCCAGTTACTTTGGAGGCGCGAGATGAAAAGAATCAATCAGTCGGTCATGACGATTGTGGCGGCATGCTTGCTGGCTGCAACGCCAATGTGGACGGAAACTTCGCGGGCAGAAGCAGCCAATATAGCAAAAGAACAACAGGCGAAAAAGAGTGAAATTTCAAAAGAAGTGCAAAGCTCGTTGGACAAGCTGTTCGAGCAGATGCCGGAATTAAAGACACTTCGCCTGGAAGAGAAGTTTTTGAAAGAAAACAACTTCCGCGACTACCCGAATCCGGTCTGGAACGTGATGCTGACAAACAGGCCAGAGACAGGGGCAGAAAAAAATCGCACCGAATATGCGACTGCCTCGATTGAACTGGATGCGCAGACAGGGCGACTGCTTTTCCTGGATATTCGCAATCCGGACTGGGCGTCAGCCAATTATCCGGACGAAAAGCTGGCACGCGAAAAAGCGGACGAATTTCTGCACAAATGGCTCGGAAAAGAAACCAGTTCTCTGAAACAGTCGCAGGCAATGGGCAGAGGGAAGGCCGGAAGGGGGAGCGGAGAAACAGGCAAAATGATCGAGTGGGCGAGGTCGAGCGTCTATTACCAAACCCTGATCAATGAGATTCCGCTGAACGACTACTCTCTCGTTGTATCTGTTGACCATGTCGGACATATTGTTCGCTACGACGCTTACCGCCAAATTCAGCCTGACGAGGCCAAGTGGCCCGCCCCAGAAAAAGCGATCTCGCCGGACAAAGCGAAGCAGCTGTATCAGGAGCAGTTGAAAATGCAGCTGGAGTACGTTGCTGAACAACCGACAGCGTATGCCGGGCCGGGAAGACCGTCCGAGAAAAAGCCGATGCTGATTTATCAGGCTAACGAGCCATTCGGAATTGACGCCGTGACAGGCAAGGTAGTGGGAGAGGACAAAATACCGGATCAACAAACGGTGCGAGTGAAAGGCGGAGGGAAGTCTGTCAAAATCGCATCCAAAGCAGAGGGCGAGCAATGGCTGAAGGAGCAGTTTGGCATTGATGTCGCAGGTGCTGACTTTGAATACGATGATCATAAGGAAAACTTGACGGATGGACTTCAGCAAATCGAATCGTATCATTGGTTGAACTTTTCCGGCAAGAGTCCCTCGCCCTTTGACAGCATTTCGCTTACGACTGACGCTGTGAGTGATCGCCTGATCGGTTTCAATCTGCATTTGCCGGACGGGCGGAAACAGGGGAAGACAATCAGCATTGAGGAAGCAAAGAAAAAGGCGATTGCAGCTCTGGAACCGTATGTTGATCCATCGCTTGCCGAGCTGACGCTTTTCGTGCGAACGGATGAAGCGGAAATCCCCGATTGGGTAGACAAGAGCAAGCTGCACAAACAGGACGAACCTCAGGAGTATTCGTTCCACTTCCAGGGCAAACGCGACGGGATTCCTGTGTCAGACGAATTTTATGGAGTGGAGATAAACAAGGAGACGGGGGCGATCGCAGGGCTGAACCTTCATCCGATCCAGCCGGGCATCGTTTTGCCAGACGCGGGCAAGATCGTGAGCGAGCAAGAAGCCAAAGAAGCGTATCAGCAGGAAGTAGAGCTGGAACTGAACTATTACTGGGACCAATACGAAGGACAGCGGGCGCCTGAACCGCAGTTGATCTACCAGACAAAAGAGAAGAACAGCTACCGCTTTATTGACGCCACTACGGGAAAAATCATTACAGTCAAATATCGCTAAACGTGCCCCAAAGCCGATTGCTCTTGCAGCAGTCGGCTTTTTTGTCGAAAATGTGGCGGATATTATGTCGGAATTGTGTCGTGAATGAGTCAGAATGGGGATTTTCCCGGACCATTTTAGGGGATTTCCCCGAATTACTTCCAACTGGTCCCAAGGGTAGAATGAAGGCGTGATAGATGTGATGCGCCTGCGCGGCACACAGAAAGGAGAAAAGTGCGATGGAGACGCAAATCGACAAATTGGAGCAAAACAAAAAGTCAAAAGAAAAAAAGACACAACCAGAGAAAGAAGAGCTCAAAGGAACGTTTGCTGCTGTGCTAATTGTGGGAGGCATCATTCTCGTTGGCTGGCTAGGTGTATTCGGGCTTTTCCTGGAACGGGCGTAATAGAGGAAGAGAAGGAGGATACGTATGCATTTGCACCGTTATGAAAAAATATGGCTGATGCTTGGTGCAGGCGGATTGGCGCTGTTTATCGTGTTGTTGTGTGTCAACGCGTTTGCGATGGGGATGGCTCCGCCAAGCAATATGGAAATGATTGATCCGGAAAAAGTGATGGAGACTCCTCCCTTTGATAAACCAGGCTTGAAGCAAGTGGGAGACAAGGAGTACGACGCTTACATGACGGCGTTTGCCTTTGGTTTCTCACCGACAAAGATGGAGGTTTCGGCGGGCTCCACCATCAATTTTCATGTAACAAGTCCGGACGTTGTTCACGGATTCCAGATTCCGGAAACAAACATCAACTTCATGGTTTTGCCAGGGCACATCAGCTCGGCTACCCATACGTTTGACAAGCCAGGTGAATACCTGATCCTTTGCAACGAATACTGTGGCGCAGGCCATCAGGTGATGGCAACCACAATTATTGTGAAATAAAGGTAGGTGAACCTTAATGGTCATCGCAAGAAAATTGGATGAAGCAATTCCTCACACTCCGATACAGCGTTCTGCAGCCACACTGAGTCTGGCTTATGTCTGGGTGGCGTATGCGGCTTTTGGGCTGGCAGCATTGGCAGGTATGCTCCAAGGGATGGTTCGCGGCGGTATTATTGAACTGCCAAGCTGGACGAACTACTATCAAATTTTAACGGCTCATGGCGTATTGATGGCACTCATTTTTACCACGTTCTTTATCGTCGGCTTTATTTTCTCAGGTGTTGCCCGAACGACAGGCGGCTCCTTGCACGGAGCAGCGCTGAAATTTGGCTGGGCAGGCTGGATTCTCATGGTGACGGGAACGCTGATGGCGGTCGTCACGATCGTGATGAACGAAGCTTCGGTCTTGTACACGTTTTACGCACCGTTAAAAGCTTCTCCATACTTTTACATCGGTTCCGCCCTGCTCGTCGTGGGCAGTTGGCTGGCTGGCTTCGGGGTTTTTGCCAGCTATCGCAAATGGAAAAAAGAAAATCCGGGTAAAATGTCTCCGCTGTTCGTGTTCATGGGAGTTACCACATACGTCATGTGGATTATCGCTACTCTCCCGGTAGCTGTAGAGGTACTGTTCCAACTCATTCCGTGGTCACTCGGACTGGTGCCGACGATCAATATCATGCTCAGCCGTACGCTGTTCTGGTTTTTCGGCCACCCGCTTGTGTACTTCTGGCTGATGCCTGCTTACATGGCTTGGTATGTATGCATCCCGCGAATTATCGGCGGACATGTGTTCAGTGATTCGTTAAGCCGTCTTGCGTTCATCTGTCTGTTGCTGTTCTCGATTCCGGTCGGCTTCCACCACCAGTTGATGGAGCCGGGAATTTCCGCAGGCTGGAAAATGATTCACGTTGTATTGACCTTGATTGTCGTTATTCCTTCGCTGATGACCGCCTTCTCGATGTTCGCTGTCTTCGAGACGACGGGACGCAAAAAAGGCGGAAGCGGCCTGTTCGGCTGGCTCAAAAAATTGCCTTGGACTGACGTTCGCTTCTTCGCTCCATTTGTCGGAATGCTGTTCTTCATTCCTGGGGGAGCGGGCGGAATCATTAACGCAAGTAACCAGATCAACGCGGTTATTCACAATACGATTTGGGTAACCGGTCACTTTCACATCACGGTCGGGGCGGCAGTTGCCCTCACGTTCTTCGGAGTCAGCTTCTGGCTGATCCCTGCCTTGACCGGACGCAAACTGACCAAAATAGCCAACCGGATGGGTATGGTGCAGACGGTATTCTGGGCTGTCGGGATGTTTCTGATGTCGCTTGCGATGCATACGATGGGGCTGCAAGGAGCGCCGCGCCGCACAGACTATACGACGTACATGGATCATCCGACCGCTCTCGGCTGGATGGACTACCAACGCGTCATGGCTTTTGGTGGAGGACTGCTGTTTGTGTCGGCGGTTCTGCTGATCCTCATTTTGCTGTACTTGACGTTCTACGCGCCAAAAGGCAATACGGAATATCCGATTGCCGAAACCGAAACGAAGCAAGAAGTTCCCCGCATTTTGGAGCGTTGGCCTGTATGGGTCGGACTGGTTGCATTCCTGATCATTCTGGCCTACGGTTACCCGATTATGGAGCAAATCCAGCATCAGGCGCCAGGCTCGCCTCCGTTCCGAACCTGGTAGTGATACAAAGGCAAAGACAAAGAGCCGCTTCCCGTGCAGGGGGGCGGCTCTTTTTTGGTGCGCCACGCATGG
>NZ_DOTK01000088.1:0-2810 GCF_003521185.1 Brevibacillus sp. | reverse complement strand
GCTTGCACTGCCAGTTTGCATAGTCTTTGTACTGCATCGGCAACGGTTCCAGCGTCTTGCCTTCGTACAGCGCGGCAAACTCTTGCAAGACGATCTGGAGAGAAATCCCGTCGGCAATGATATGATGCATGTCGAGCAAAAGCAGGTGTTCCTCTGCGCCAAGTCGGATTGCTTTCACCCGAAATAGCGGACCGACACGCAGGTCAAACGGACGGACGAATTGGCGGATAAGCTGGTCGGGCTGTTCTCCGCTCGCTTCTTCATACGTGAAAAAGCCGTCTGCTTTTGGCAGCACTTTTTGCACCACCGTGTCGCCGATCAGCTCGAAGCAGGTGCGCAGCGACTCGTGCCGGAGGCTCAGTGCAGCAAAAGCTTGCTGGCAACGGGCTGCGTCGAACGGTCCAGACACGTGAGCCGCCCATGGGACGTTGTAAGCGGTGCCGACGTGCTCGAACTGTTCCAACACATAAAGCCGCTCCTGCTCCGAGGAAAGCCGATGGTACTGCTGCCCTCCTGCTGTCGGTATCGCGTCCACGCTCGTTTTCGGCGAGTGGCGAATGACTTCCGCAAGCTGCTGGATTGTCGGCTTTCGAAACAGGGTGGAAATCGGGATCGATACGCCAAATGCCTTTTTCATCCGCGAGAGCAGCGCAACCGCTTTTAACGAATGCCCGCCCAAGCGGAAAAAGCTGTCCTGGTGACCTACCTTGCGGATGCCCAGCGTCTCCTGCCACAGCTTCACCAGTTGCTGCTCGATTTCCCCTTGCAGCTGGACGGTTTCTGTTGGCTCCAGTTCTGCGGACGGCACTGGCAAGGCTTTGCGGTCGACTTTGCCGTTTGGCGTCAGCGGCAAAGCTTCCAGCACGATCACAAACTGCGGAATCATGTAGCCTGGCAGTTCGGTTTGCAGATAATCGTAGATTTGCTCTGTGGTCAAGGTCTGGGCTGGCACGACATAAGCGCGCAAGGTCGTGTCTCCCCCGGCGTCCTGTAGCGCGGTGACGACCGCTTCTTTAATTTGCGGATGGTCGAGCAGCTTTTTCTCGATTTCCTCGATCTCAATGCGGAAGCCGCGAACTTTCACCTGATGGTCGACCCTGCCGATGAAGACGATCTGTCCATCTGGCAATCTTTTTACAACATCCCCTGTCTTGTACACGACCTGCTCAGGCAGCTCCTTGCCCTGCACGAACCGTTCTGCCGTCAACTCCGGGGCGTTGTAGTAGCCAAGCCCTACCCCGACACCGCCGATGCACAGTTCACCCTCCAGCCCTTCCGGCACCAGGCGCATGTCTTTGTCCACGACATACAGCCGGACGTTGTCGATCGGTTTGCCGATCGGCAGGTTTGTTTCTCCTTGCCAGTCTTTGCTGTGTAGGCGGTAGTAGGATGCAATATCTGTGCATTCGGTCGGGCCGTATGTGTTGACGATTTCCGCCTGGCATTGGGCGCTGCGCAGCCACGGCGCGAGCTGGTTCATATGGATCGGTTCGCCGCCCAAAAATACCCAGCGCAAGCTTCTCAACTTTTGATAATCGTCGTCGGCATTGGCTTCTACCAACGGGTAAAAAGCGCTGGGCGTGCAGTTGATCGCGGTAATCCCTTCGCGCTCGATTGTCGCTGACATTTGCTCGTAGTCGTAGAGACCAGGTTCGAAAAGCACCAGCCGCCCCCCGGTGATGAGCGGCGCGTACAGGTTTTTTTGCGCCAGATCAAAGCTGGCAGAAGCGATGAGCAGCATCCGGTCGTTTTCGCCCAGCGCAAATTCGCGCGTGTACCAATGCAGCAAGTTGACAAACGAATGCGAGCGAATCATGGCGCCTTTCGGATTGCCAGTGGAGCCGGACGTGTAGAGGACGTACATCGGCTGTTCCGGGTCGTAGGAAAGCGGCAAGTCTTCACTGGGCCACGCACACTCAGCCGCCAGCAGGTCTTCCACCGCGACGACCTCGGCTTCTGAATCGGTGATGCGATCTTGCACGGAGCGCTGGACGAGCAGCAGCTTCGCCTTGGAATGACGCAGCAAGTAGCGCAGCCGCTCCGCCGGATAGCCCGGGTCCACAGGCGTGTAGGCAGCACCTGCTTTCAGCACGCCAAACAAGCCCGTAACCAGTTCCAGGGAGCGCTCCGCCATGACGACCACGACATCCCCTTTGCCGATTCCTTTATGGTGCAGGGCGTGGGCAATCTGGTTGGAGTGGGCGTGCAACTGCGCGTACGTCAGGCTTTGCTCGCCAAACACGACAGCGATGTCATCCGGGCGCTGCTCGACCTGCCGCTTCAACATGTGCGCAATGCTCTGCTCTGCCGGATAGGCTGTAGTTGTCTCGTTCCAGCCGTAGACAAGCCGCTCGCGCTCGTCGGCAGAAAGCATGTCCATGTCGATCAGGCGCTGGTCGGCATCCTGGACGAGCTGTGCCAGCAGATTGACGTAGTGGCTCAGCAGCTTTTCCATCGTGCGCGGAGCAAACAGCTTGGTGCAAAACTCCAGATTCAGTTGCAAACTGCCTGCTTGTTCAACGGCTTCCAGCATGAGATCAAACTGGGACGACTGGCTGTTGATCGGCAGGGCAACCAGCTCTACTCCTGGCAGACTCGGAAGAGAGTTTTCCATGTTTTGCAGGACGAACATCGTGTCAAACAGCGGATTTCGGCTTAAATCACGCGTAGGCTGGAGCTTCTCGACCAGCTTTTCAAACGGCCATTCCTGGTGCTCGTACGCTTGCAGGCAACTCTCCCTGACTTCGGCCAGAAAGGTGCGGAATGGCTTGTCTGGATGCGGGAAGTTTCGCAAGGCGAGCGTGTTGACG
>NZ_DOTK01000052.1:0-48963 GCF_003521185.1 Brevibacillus sp. | reverse complement strand
TTCAGTTTTCAAAGAGCATTTTGCGCATCAGCGCTAAAAGTTTTGTCTACATTCACTTATGCGTTTCTCGTTAACTTTCCAGCCAACCAAACTTGTGATATGTAGTGGTGCCGGCAATAGGACTTGAACCCACAACCCCCTGATTACAAGTCAGGTGCTCTACCAATTGAGCTATACCGGCGTGTTTTTTGTTTTCTCGCTGCGAGCGTTTCGTGTGTGTCCCGCTCACGAGATTTAATATAGCATGTCCCTTTTTTAAATGCAATAGAAAATCGAAAACTTTTTCATCAGAATTTAAAAAAACGCCAAAATAAACGAGAAAAGTGGCGGAACCAAAGCCGCCACTCTCCTGTTTACCCTGCTCGGAAGCCTTCACCAAGCACTTCATTCGCCGGGCATAATATGATAAACGCATCGGGATCGACAGAACGCACCATGATTTTCAGCTTGCTAACCTCGCTTTGGCTCACAACAGCCATCAGCACCTTGCGCGCATCCCCCGTGTATCCCCCAGAGCCGTCCAACAAAGTCACGCCCCTGTCCAGGTCATACAAGATCGTTTCTCGCAGCGAATCCGTTTCGTTCGAGATGATATAGGCAACTTTGGAGGTATTCCACCCCATTTGAACAATATCAATCGTCTTGCTCGTAACAAATAAGGCAATAAGTGCATACAAAGCTTTTTCCGGGTCGAACACAATTCCTGCGAACAAAATAACAAATCCATCAAATACCGCGACGCAGGCTCCTAGACTAAATCCCGTATACTTATGAAGAATTTGCGAGGCAATCGCGAAGCCCCCTGTTGATCCTCTGCCCCGAAACACAATCCCGATTCCAAGCCCTACGCCGATTCCTCCATAAATACTGGCAAGCAGCGGATTGGTCGTCAACGGATGCAAATGACTCGTCAGCATGACGCACAACGGCAAAACGACCGATCCGATCGCGGCTTTCATACTGTATTGCCGATCCAGCAGCTTCAATCCCAACAGGAACAACGGGATATTGCATGCCCACTGGACGATAGCCGGGGGAAGTCCAAACAGATTATGCAAAATGGTGGACAAGCCTGAGACTCCTCCAGAAGCAATCTGATTGGGGTTCAAAAAAAGGTTAAAGCTGGTTGCAAGCACCAGAGAACCGAGGATCAGCATCCCGTACTCCATTGCTTTTCTCTGCGGGCTGTTCAACTGGATTGCTGTTCGTTTTTTTCGCGCCACACGGTTTCACTCCTGACATTTTTCGCGTAAGCAAAATCCGCACATACACTACCATGTTTTGGTCGAAAAGAAAACCCCCATTTCCGCTCCTTCCTTCTCAGTAACATTTGCTGAAGCACAGCAAACATGCACGAGAGTTGGGCTTCTTTCTAGAAAAAAGAGATTGACTAGCCGCACAAACAAATCGATAATTATAATCAAGTAATAATTATTATCAAAAAAGAGGTGACCTGTGATGGATGAACAACTGGCCAGTGTCACAAACCAGATCAAACACTTCGGAAAACGCCTGACGATTCAAAGACGCGCCGTCTTGCGCTATATGCTGATGTCCCAGCAACACCCTACAGCCAAAGACGTTTACCATGCCTTGAAAAACGAAATGCCCAGCATCACACTCTCAACGGTTTACACCAGCTTGCGACTCCTGGCGAAAATGGGGATCGTTAAAGAGCATGTGCACGCTGATACCCCCAACCGTTTTGAAACGCTGGTCAAAATCGATCCTGTTCAGTTAAAAGAAGTCATGTGAGCAAGCATAACGGAAACTAGCAATAAAAAAGGGAACCCGCTAAAAGGGCTCCCTTTTTATTAACCAAACAACTGCTGCAACCTTATCATCGGTTTAAGCCACGGCATAATCGTACACAGCCCTGCCCAGCAAGCCAAGCGTGTGCAAAGCTGCCTCGGGCGTTACATCCTGCGACAAGGCGGCAATCGCAAACTGTCGACCCTGTACGAAAAGTATCCCGACGTCGTGCTGCCTGCCTGTGTCCCAACCGGATTTGCACGCCAATTCCCAGCCAGGCAAGCCATCCTGATTGCTCGCGGACGGCAGTTGGGACGGCAAACCGTTCAGCACTTGCTGCTTGTTCATAATCGCAATCATTTCTGTACGCGCCGCCCGGGAAAATCCGCTGCCAGAAACGATATGCTCCAGCATCCGCGCCACATCCCCTGCCGTAATCATGTTGTTGGCCGTCACGTCCTGCGGATAGATCATCACCTTGCGCGAATAGTAACTTCGCTCCATTCCCAGCTCACGCATCATCTGATCAATCAGCTCTTTTCCCACAAAATCGATCAGCATATTCGTCGCTGTGTTGTCGCTCTGAATAATCATCAGCGTGACCAGATCGCGTATGGACAGCTTCAAGCCTGGCGAGAGCGCGTACAAAAAGCCTGATCCGCCTACCAAATCCTCTTTGCGCAAAGGGAGCTGATCCTCGATCCGGGCTTTGCCCTGCTCACAGGCCGCGTAAACCGCTGCCATAATCGGAACCTTGATGACACTTTCGGCAATAAACAGCTCGTCCGGTTGGTGCTCAAAACAGATTCCCTGCGGCACCGCCAGCTCTTTTACTACGACTCCCCATGTCCCTGCCGCTTCCTGCACGATCTTTGACAAACGTTTCTCCAGCTCCACCGCTCTCCATCCCTCCTGTAAAAGTCGAACACAATCGCCTTTCTATTATCATACAATTCCAAAAACATTCCTTACAAGTTACAAGAACGGGTTCAGCTGATCTTCCGGGACGCGGTCGTTTGTCCCGCTACCCACTTGGAAATAATAGGGAGATCACTCCACTGAAGGTGAAACCTCATGCAGAAGCCCGGAACGATCGGCACGCGCCAATTCACCATTCTGGTTACCCTGATTACGGTCGGAGATTCGATTCTGATCTTGCCGGCAGCCGTAGCGAAAGAGGCCTCCTACGACAGTTGGCTTTCCAGCATCATTGGTGTATTGGTTGGCCTGGCTGTCATCTATCTGTATTGCATAATCAGCCGTTTGCACCAGGAGCACACGCTGATCGGGAAAAACATACTCATTTTCGGGCGTTGGCTCGGTACGGCTTTATCCATCATGTTCCTTTTCACACTCCTGATCAACGGCTCTGTTTACGTGCGTGCCATCGGCGATTTCATGACCGCACAAATTTTGAAGGAAACACCGAGCGTTGCCGTCGTCATCCTTCTCGTGGCGTGCTCCCTGTTCGGTGTGCGTCTCGGCTTGGAGACTTTCGCGCGGACGAGCGAGATTTTTTACCTCTGGTTCGTCTTTACTTTTCTCTCGTTTTTTTTCTTGTTGGTACCACAGTTTTCCCTTCGCAACTTGCAGCCCGTTCTGGAAAACGGGCTTGCCCCTGTCATCAGCGGCTCTTTTTCTGTGATCGCCTACCCGTATACAGAGCTGATCGTCTTTTTAATGATTACCCCTTTCGTCGATGTTCCGCAAAAGCTCACTTCTGCTTTTTTGCGGGGAGCGATCTACGGCGGAATCTGCCTGATCACGATCATTTTGATGACGCTTTTGGTGCTCGGTCCGGTGTTGACTGCTACAGACAATTTCCCCAGTTACTCGCTGGCGAAGCGGGTTCATGTCGGCGAGTTTTTTCAGCGGCAGGAAGCCATGATGGCACTGATGTGGTTCGTCTCGATTTATTTCAAGGTCGTCTTGTACATGTACGGCTTTTGCGTAGGCATTCAGCAGCTTTTGAAACTGAAGGAATACCAGCTACTCACTTACCCTACCTGTCTGTTGTTTGTTGTAGGTGCCATCATCCTTTTGCCGAATGAAACATTTTTGCTTCAAGCCTACACATTTTGGCCGCTCTTTGATTTTTCTGTGGCGGTTGCCTATCCGTTGCTACTCGTCGTCTGGTACCACATCAGGCAGCGACTGCAAAACAAGCCGACTCCTCTGCAAAAGTGAGGGGGCGGCTTGTTTTCATGTCTTTCTTCTATTCTTTTGGCAGGCATGCTCGCTTGATCGCAGCGACTCGCTCGCTGTCCACATAGCGCAAAGCTTGCCCCTCTTCCCTGGCTGCGGTACCGAAATGAACCTCTCGGACGCCAGTCAGCCCGATCAGCCCAGGCGCATTCGTCGCGGCCAGCCCGCTCCCTGCCAAAATGGACAGAGTCGAGTTTTCCGTTTTGCGCACCAGCTCCGCGATGCAATCTGCGCCTTCCATGGCTGTACGTTTTCCCCCGGAAGTCAGGATCGTCTTTACTTGCGGATATTGCAACAAGATGTCCAAAGCTCCAAGCTGGCTCACCGCTTCGTCAAAAGCCCGGTGAAAAGTCACGTTCAGGCCGTTTGCTTCTTCCAGCAACAGCTCCAGTCCGTCACGATCCAATTGCTTGTCTGGCGTCAACATGCCAAAAACAACACCTGCCGCCCCTAGCTCGCGGACGACGCGCACATCTTCTTTCATGACACGCAGCTCGTCTTTGGTATAGCAAAAAGATTGGCTGTGCGGCCGCACCATGACATTGACAGGAATGGAGACAGCCTTGACCGCCGCTTCGATCAAGCCCCAGCTTGGCGTAAGCCCTCCTTCCAAAATGCCGGAAATCAGCTCTAGCCGATCCGCGCCGCCTCGCTCTGCGCGTTTTGCATCCTCAACCGAAGTCGCAATCACTTCCACCAGCATGTGATTTCTCCTCTCGTCCGTAGCTTTTATGGACATTGTACTGAGCGTCGCCACCGTTGCGCAAGTGCGCGCCTAGCATTTTTCCAGAACGAACACGGGCCGCTTTTCCCCGACGATCAACTGGTTGTCATTGACGATTTCTTTCGGGGCCAACGCATGCAACCTAGTGATGGTCTCCTTGTTGCTGTAATCGATCTGCTCCAAAATGCTGGCGATGACGAGCGGCCAAACCAGCTCTGAACCGTCCAGTACCTTCAGCGAGAAGCTGATTCGCTCCTTTTTCAGGGCAAAACCGTATACGCCCATCGCGCCGCCTTTGGCAATAATGTTTGGATCGGTCAGCAGAGTTGTGCAGATGAATTGGTGGCTGGCGATGATTTCCGGGTGGGCCGTCATCCAGCCCGTCACTTTTTCAACCGCCTGGCGATTTTCTTGTTCCGCAATCAGGTCGGGACAGGCCAGCTTCAAATAAGCGATCGCCAAATGCTTGAGTGGCAGGGCATAAACAGGAAAGCCGCAACCGTCGACAGCAAGGCCAATGTGCTCCTGCGGGTACTCGGCGAGACTGGCAAAAGCTTCCAGAGCCTCCTGCTGGGCCGGATGCTCCTGCTTGTAGTAATCGCTGGTCGTATAGCCGCGTTCCTTGGACAACGCCAAAAAGCCCAGATGCTTTCCTGCGCAGTTGTGAAAAAGTCTGCGCTTGGCTACACCTTGGGACAAGCAGGCGAACTTGGGCGCTTCATTTAATGGATACGTCGGGCAGGTTAAAAGTTCGTCTTCGCGAATGCCCGTTTTGGCCAAAATCGATTCCAGTCCTTCCAGATGATAGGCTTCACCGCGATGAGATGCCGCGAACAGCGCCGCTTCCCGACTTGTCAGCCCGAATCTTTCGTCAATTTTTTGCCTCGCTACCGGAATCGCCTGAAACGGTTTGGCAGCGGAACGCAGCAAGACAACATGCATCACTTCTCCTGCCGAATAAATGACCTGGCCGTGCTCATCCACGCCGCAAACGATGCCTGAATGAACATTTTCCAATATACCTCCGCGATACTCTTCTACTAATGGGACATCCCGCATTATTCTCACCCGTTCTGTTCTATTTTTCTAATTATTCCATTCGCAGGATAATTGATTGTAATAAAGGTAAAAATTCATTCATTTAAAGTATTAAAACCAGAATTATCCGTCTTTTTATACGCTGATTTTCTCCATTGGTGTTATTAAAAAATACTAGCAGTGACACCATATTCCGTCAATCGTTTTTTCGTTGCCGATTGCCCACGGCAGGCCAATCTATAGTATAATGGCTCAGGATGGCAACCGCCATCAATCGCATACGAAATCCGCGCGACTGGCGCGGGAGAGGTTCGCGAACTCCCTCTATAAAAAACTAAGGTGGACAACAGTACCGATCCCTTGGTATTGTTTTGTTTTTTTGCAGGAGCAAGTTCAAGAACTCTCTTTCTTCCATTACGATACTGAAGGAGATGGAGAGCATGAAAAAGGAAAAAGCCGTCGTTGTGTTCAGTGGAGGTCAGGACAGCACCACTTGCCTGTTCTGGGCCAAGCAGCAATTCGGCGAACTAGAAACGATTACGTTTGACTACGGGCAGCGGCACAAGCTGGAAATCGAGTGTGCCAAAGAGATCGCCCGGGAGTTGGGCGTAGCCAACACCGTATTGGACATGAGCCTGTTGAATCAACTCGCTCCCAATGCACTAACCCGCACAGACATCAACATCACCCAGGAGGAAGGCCAGCTTCCATCCACATTTGTCGATGGGCGCAATCTGTTGTTCCTGTCTTTTGCAGGCGTTTTTGCCAAGCAAAAAGGAGCGCGGCATTTGGTTACTGGCGTTTGCGAAACGGATTTTAGCGGCTATCCCGATTGCCGCGATGCGTTTGTCAAATCGCTCAATGTGACGCTTAACCTGTCCATGGATTATCCGTTTGTGATCCATACGCCGCTCATGTGGCTCGACAAGGCGCAAACGTGGAAGCTGGCGGATGAACTGGGTGCCTTCACCTATATCCGCGAAAAAACCCTCACCTGCTACAACGGCATCAAAGGCGACGGCTGCGGCGAATGCCCTGCCTGCCACCTGCGAAAAGCCGGACTGGACAAGTATCTTTCCGAAAAAACTCAATCCGGGGCCAACGTCTGATGAGCGCAAACTTTGACTTTCGCATCGTCGACCGCATGCAGACACTTGGCACCCATATTCAACAATCGCAGCTGCGCTACCATAACAAGCGCGTGCTGGTGAGCAAGGAGTTTACGTTTGACGCCGCCCACCATCTGCACGCCTACGAAGGCAAATGCAAAAACTTGCACGGACACACGTACCACGTCGTGTTTGGCATCAGCGGCTACCCGGATGAAATCGGGCTGGTCATCGACTTCGGCGACATCAAGCAAATCTGGAAGGAACATATCGAGATTTACTTGGATCACCGCTACCTGAATGAAATGCTGCCGCCGATGAACACCACGGCAGAAAACATGGTCGTCTGGCTGTTTGAACAAATGGAGCAGCAGCTTCAATCTGACGTCTATCGCGACCGCTACCGCGGCGCTCGCGTCGAATTTGTCCGCCTGTTTGAAACGCCGACGAGCTACGCCGAGGCGAGACGGGAGTGGATGATGGAGTGAGCATTCCCGTTCTGGAAATTTTCGGCCCGACGATTCAAGGGGAAGGCATGGTCATCGGGCAAAAGACGATGTTCGTCCGCACCGCTGGCTGCGACTACCGCTGTAGCTGGTGTGACTCCGCCTTTACGTGGGACGGCTCGGCGCGCGATGAAATCAAGCAGTTGTCCGTCGAGGAAGTCTGGGCAGAGCTAACGCGTCTGGGCCAAGACCGTTTTTCCCATGTCACCATCTCTGGCGGCAACCCGGCGCTTCTCGCAGGCATGGGCGAGCTTGTCTCGTTTTTAAAGGAACGCGGCATTCGCACGGCGCTGGAGACACAAGGAAGCCGCTGGCAGGAATGGCTGCCGCTGATCGACGACATCACGATTTCTCCGAAGCCGCCCAGCTCTGGCATGAACACGGATTACGCCGTGCTCGATCGCATCGTGGGCGCTCTGACGGAGCAAAAGCATCCGGGGCTGAGCCTGAAGGTCGTCGTGTTTGACGACGCCGACTTCGCATATGCGCGCGACATCCATCGGCGGTATCCGGCGGTTCCTTTTTTCCTCCAGCCGGGAAATAGCGATCTCGTCAGCGCGGACACGCACGAACTGAGAGAAAAGCTATTGGAAAGCTTTGAATGGCTGATCGACCAGGCGATGGCCGCCCCCGATTTGAACGACGCGAAAGTGCTGCCGCAGCTCCACGCCCTGGTCTGGGGAAACAAGCGCGGCGTGTAGGCGTGTAAATGAAAAGCCAGGATTGGATTATAGATGAAAAAAAGCGAGGATGAGAAACCAATGAACGAACAACAACGCGATCTGTCTTCCCTCACCCTGCTGGGCAACCAGGGAACGGCCTACAACTATTCATACGACCCGAGTGTACTGGAATCTTTTGACAACAAGCACCCGTACCGCGACTACTTCGTCAAGTTCAACTGCCCGGAGTTCACCAGTCTGTGTCCGATCACCGGACAGCCGGATTTTGCTACGATCTACATCAGCTACATCCCGGATATTAAAATGGTCGAGAGCAAATCGCTCAAGCTGTACCTGTTCAGCTTCCGCAACCACGGCGATTTTCACGAGGATTGCGTGAACGTGATCATGAACGACCTGATCAAGCTGATGGACCCGAAATACATCGAGGTGTGGGGCAAATTCACTCCGCGCGGCGGCATCTCGATCGACCCGTACTGCAACTACGGCAAGCCGGGAACAAAGTACGAAGAGATGGCCAGCTATCGCTTGATGAACCATGATATGTACCCGGAGAAAGTGGATAATCGGTAGAGGTTGATGTTGGTTAGAGTGAGAAAACCCTTGATATGCAAGGGTTTTTCTTTGACCGTCGCTGCCGAGGTATATATTTAGATAGAAAATGCCCCAAGCAGTGAGGACTATTTTTAGTTTTGACTAGGTAAGACAACTACAAAAAATCCCTACTAAATAGTAGGGATTCCGTTATAACTAAGTCAAATCGTCATCAAATAAATGTAGCACTAATATCCTTCTAGCAAATTTTCTTATAAATCTGTCAAAATCAATTCAATGGTCCCACTGTTTAGTTTCGCTTGAGAATCAAGATTTCTATAATAATTAATATAATGGTTATGTCTAAAAACTATTCCTGCATCGTTATTGGTCACACGAACACCTGGTTCATAAACATAGTTTTTCTTTGCAGTCTGAGTACCTAAAGCAAAATCAACAACCCACTTAGTATAGTGAGATGAAAGGCTTGATTCATCAATAATATTTGCTGATTTCCTGTTGAAAGTCCAACTCACCGAGGGAACTAACCCTGACAATCCAACAATAACCGAAGTGTCTGTGTCAGTGGTATATGGTCCATATGAGCGGATTGTTTGTTCGTCAATTTCATCACCAAGATGTCTGTATCTCATTGCTAATTCACGAGTTTGATAATCATTCATAGGCTCTGTTTGATTGAAAAACTTAACATCCCAAACAGATACTTTCTTGCCACTTAATGTTGATATACCTCTTCTTGTATAATCTACGTTGCTAGTATAAACACCCGCTAATGTGTTTCGGTTATTATCTCTCACTCTGTATGTGTAAGAATCGGAATAAGTATCATCATCAGAACTTGCTGAGGCTTTTAATGAATTCATATTCCTTGCGCCTTTATTTTCAGCAAGTTCAACTTTTTCTTGAATTTCTTCACGAATTTCTTCTAAAGGGACTTCATCTAGTTGATCAAAGATATAATCAACGTGTCTAGTACCATCTTGTTTATAGACACCTACCCCCATCAGTTTTGGTGGCACTCCTTCATCTTCAGACGAACGATTTATTTTGAGTTCAGTCTTAATATAATCCTTTATATCTTTGGGATCTATTTCTTCACCTTCATTATGGATGAAGTAATAAGTTTCTTCGCTATCATTATTACTTAATGTTTTTAACGATTTTGAGGAACGAGACTCATCTAATGAGATTTCAACTATATCCATCTTTTTTTGTCGTTCTTTTGCTAATAGGTTGTCACTAAATCCAGGAGTTAACACTAATGTCGTAGCCAAACAGACAACACAAAAAAGATGATAACTTTTTCATATTAATACCACCTTTTACCTTTTAATTTTTCTATGTTATTATATACATAAAATCCAAAAAAAGGAATAAAAACAAAAATGTTCAAATTATTAGAATTTTTGATAATTATAGTTTTGGGATTTTTTACTGGGTTATTCTTTGGAGGAGATAGCAATATATTACTTGGAGGTATATTTTGGGCTTTAATATTTATTTTACTTAAACTATATGACAAATGAATCAATTGCCCTCCCCGGACGCATAGTCCATAAAAAAAGCGGCAACCAAGTTTCGTCAACAATCCGTCAACAATCCGTCAACAACTCACGTTTCGACAAGTACGAAACCCTTATACATCACTGGTTTAAGGCATATAGTTTGTAACCGGAAAAAGTCGACAATCGCTAGAATCGAGGGAAACTCCTTTCCTGACAAGGAGTTTCCCTTTTTTTATCCGAGCAAAATTTAACCTTTTTCAAATTATTTTCATAGATTATAATGTTTGTAAAAAGGGGGTATTGCTATGGCAGCCAACGAGTATAGCTTACCTACATCCCCAAATGCTGTGAAAACGAAAGAGCTTCCTGTATTTGAGGTCCAGCCCGATCAAAATCTTGCGAGCGAATTTCACAAGCGCTTAATTCAAATGATTGCCGAATTTGAGATATCCCTGGATGAACAGCATGAAGTCGGGATGCGGCTGGTATCGTTCGGCCAAAATATCACCTTGCGCGTAGAAGGGATCGGCTATTTCAATCCCAGTCTGATTCGTTTTTTCGGAACAACAGAAGCAGGCGCCCCAGTCGAACTCATCCAGCACATCTCGCAAATCAGTTTTCTCTTGATGGCAGTCAACAAAGCAGACCCGGCAAACCCGCCCAAGCGGATCGGGTTCAGCGCTTCCGAAGAAACAAAAGAAGAAGACGTGTAACAGCGTCTTCTTTTTGCATGGTCAGGGCATTCGGTCTTTCCTGGATACGCCTGGGCAAAATATATTGTAAAAACATGGTAACCAAGTTAAAGTAGCGTATAAATAGGAACCTACCTTTTCTGTTGTTGGAGGAGACTGCTCATGCATCCCAAAAACATCCCTCGTTAAGCCCGCGGCCCTCCATTCGTGAGCATTTGTCCCATTCCCCCCAATTAAACTCAAGGGAGATGCATACAAATGAGCATGAATGGACCAACAAAAATATCTCGCACCGAAAGACTGCAAACCTGCAAGGAAATTGCCGCCCGATTGCACGAGGTTTACGGCGAAAAAGTCTTGGCGATCGGCGTCTATGGCTCGGTATCGCGCGGAACGGACGGCCCGTTCTCTGATATAGAGATGTTGTGCGTCCTAGAAGAGTCAGGCGAAGAAACAGATTTCAGCCACGAATGGTCTGCCGGACCATGGAAAGCCGAAGTGAATGTCATCAGTGCACATGTGCTTTTGGACATGGCTGCTACTGTCGAAGATGACTGGCCGCTGACCCATGGCCCTTTTTTCGCCCCGCTGAGTCTGTATGATCCGAAAGGCTTTTTTCAAACGTTGAAAGAAGCGGCGCACTCTCCTGCCAAAGAAGCGTTCACGCAGGCAATCAACGGCGTGCTTGTAGGTGAAATGTACGAGTTCATCGGGAAGCTGAGGAATATCAGCCTGGAAGGCCCCCGCACTTACCTCCCTTACCTGGCCATGCAATTTGCCCAATACGGCGCTATGCTGATCGGGCTGCACCAGCAGACGTTCTATTCGACAGGAGCCAAGGTACTGCCTGAATCGTTGGAACTGCCAGATCGTCCCGATGGCTACGACCAGATAGCGACAATGGTGATGGCTGGAGATTTGGCGGATTCGGGCAAAATCGTCGCGGCCTGCGAGCGGTTTTGGAACGGACTCCACGCATGGGCAGCCAAGCATCAGTATGTGATTCACACCAAGCGAATCCCATTTTAATGCAAGCAAAAATCGGTTTATTGCCAGTTTGCCTGTTTGGAAAAAGCCTCGCTGTATGCGGGGCTTTTCTCCTTCTCCTGCAATCATGAAGTTGTGCCAGAAGCTTACGCCCAATGCTCGGGCCGCGTAAACGAGGGCGGTATTTTCGTGGCAGCATCGCCCTTCGCTGCGTTGAGCTGGGCCTGGGTGAGAAACAGACTGTCCGTCAGATCGGCGCCGCGCAAATCGGTATCGCGCAGATCAGCGCCAATCAGGTCGGCCCATCTCAAGTTTGCGCCGCGCAAATCAGCCGCGATCAAGTAGGCTCCGCGCAGGTTCGCTCCCAGCAAATCGGCTCCTTTGAGCTTCGCGCCAATCAGATCGGCTCCCCGCCCCACGTTTCTCGCTTTGATGCGTGCGCCTTTCTGCTTGCGACAGGCTTCCGTCCGCACCAGTTCGCTCGCCTCCCGCAACAACTCGCCTACTTTTGCCCGATGTGCAGGTACATCTACCCGCAAAAGCTCTGCCGGAGCAAGCTCCGTGAACCGCTTCGTCTCCTGCAACACATCGTCCAGCTTCGCGTGAAGGGAACGGGCAGCATGAAAAGTCAGCGCTTCCGTCAAATACCAAAGCAGCTCATGCAACTGCCACATGATCGGAAAAACTCCGTACATCTGGCTTGCCAGCTCAGGCGCTCGTCTCCAGTCACGCCCTCCGTATGTCTCTTGGGAAAGCTTTTGCCCTGCGCCGAAGCAATCGTAGACTGTACAGCCGCGAAAGCCGATCTGCCGCAAGCTTTGATGAACCCCGCAGCGAAAATCGGCCTGCAAGTTGCGACAGGGGGTACCTGCGTCTTTGTTGATTGCAAAATCCGAAGAAGCGGCAAAAGGCAGCGCCACACAGCACAGTCCGAAACATTTTTCACAGTCCGCTCGCAAATCATCGCGCAACCCCGCCAGGCTCGGCGCATGATTGCCCTGCTGATCATCCATACTTATCCTCCTGAAAAATAGCCGCTTCGTCGTATCAGCACTCAACTGTCAAAAGAGGCGATAAGGTCAAGCGGGCTAACAAATAATTACCATCGTAGTACGCCGACCGTATCTCGTCAATCCATTGTCGCTTCCTGCCTGATTGTCTCTGTTCTATCGCACAAAAAAGCACGATCCGCCTTGCACCGCTGGCAAAAGGATCGTGCTTGCTTTTTGTGAAAATGGGAAACAAGTATCGGCGTTTTTGCGAAAACGGATGTGCCTGCTTCCCGCCAACCTGTCTGCCGCAGTAAGCGAAAAACGGCGCGACCATTTGGTTTCTTGCAAGTTACTTGAAGGCGACTTGCGACTCCAGCATGTAGTTGACCAGCACATCGGCAAAAGCCTCTGCCGTATTGTAGCATTCTTCCAGCGTATTGTTCGTTCCGCCAAACTCCAGAAGCAGACTTCCCGTCGAGACAGACTGGTTGTACACGCCGTTTCCTTCGTTTTTGCTTTTTAAAATGACGCCGCGCGACAGGCCGGGATAGTATGCTTCCAGGCGTGCATGAAGGGCATCGGCCAGCTTTTTGTTCTCCAGATAGCTCGGGTTGGCTGACCCGATGACAAACAGCATGCGCGAATACGTTTTGCCGTTGATCGTGATGGCGACTTTGCTGCGCGGCTCGTCGCTATCCCGGTGAATGTCGAAAATGTACTTGAGATTCGGGCTGGTCGTCGCCGCTGCCGCAACCGCTTTGTACGATTCGGTGTAGGACATCGAGTAGCTCTTTTTCTGCTCCGCCAGTTTTTGCGCGAAGTCGTCCTGGTTGACCATCGACGGGATGCCTTTTCCTTGCAGGATTTCGCCCAGTCGCTTGCCTACCAGCGTAATGTTGATCTCAGGATCGTCCACAGAGCTGCCCTGTGTATTGCGCGCTACATTTCTCCATGACTCGCGGTTGTGCGTGTGGTAAATGTAGACCGTTTCATTGCCGATCATGCCTTGATTGTACCCTACTCCCGTTGTCGGTCCTGTGGAGCCTGGCGTCGGTGTTCCCGTCCCCGCAGCTGGAATCAGATCGACAATCCAGCCGGCGATGTAAGCAACCGAGTTGTCTGGCAGGCGAATGGCGTACCATTGCCCTACGGTTCGCACGATTGGAAAAGTTTGACCAGGCTGAACGTTGCCCACGACATCGTATTCTGTACCGGGGCCGCTGCGCAGGTTGGTGTCGGCGTTTTTCACGCGAACCGTCGCTTCTGCCGGAACCGGAGCAACTACTGGCGGCTGTGTCGTCTGACCCGTTCCACCTTGCACGACTGGTTTGAAAATATAGGCGTAGGTGCCGTAGTAGTCGATCGTGTACCACCCGTCCGCATAACCGTATTGCGTAATCGTGGTGCCGCCATTGACTTGTCCAATCACCGTTCCCAAAATATCAGGAGCTGCGTACACCTCGTAGCTCTCGTTCAGAACGAGCGGCCCTGCTCCCAATCCGCCCGGTGTTTCTGGTACGGTCGGAACGGGGGTCGGCTGCGGAACGGGAACCGGGACAGGCGTCGGGGTTGGCACTGGCGTCGGTGTCGGAACAGGAGTTGGCGCTGGTTTCGGTGCTGGCGCCGTCGTTTCTACCAAAAAGCGTGCGTTCACCCAACCGCTCGCTTGGTCGGACAGCTTGAGTTGCGCCCACTCGCCCTGCTTTTTCATTTGCAGGAAAACTCCGTTCTTGTCAATGATTTGCACAATTTGCGAGGTGGCGTTTGGCTCTGTACGCACATTCAGCATGTCCACATTGCTTTTTACGTATTTGATTTGGGGAATTTCAAGCATTTTCACATACTTGTTGTTGACCCAGCCAGTCTTGCCGTTGGTGAGCTTCACTTGCGTCCAGTCTTTTGTTCCCTGCACGATGGGCAGACGTGTTGCTTTGGATATCGTGCCGACGATCTGGGTCGTCGTTCCCGGGGTATCGCGAATATTCAACTGATCAACCGTTACCTCGACATGTGTGGCTGCTTCCGCGAGGGAAGCCGGCAGCAGGAAAATCAGGCAGCAGGCAGCAATAACACTGTTTTTTACGCGTGCAAGCAAGATTCTTGTTCTCCTTTTGTGTAGAGATCGTTAGCGAGATTGGTAAATCTAGCCTGATAGTAAAATTCGTGATTCGCCTGCATTTTCCTTCATCTTCCGACATCTTTTCGGCACGCTTTCCGCGATTGCTGACAAAATGACGCAGCGATTCGTCCGCTCCCCAGACGAATGGACCAGCACTTATGGCTCGATCGACTCTTCCGGCTCCTCCCTGACGATCGCAAGCGTCTGGTGATCCTCCCAGCGCCCGTTGATTTTCACGTTTTTGCGGGCGAGCCCTTCCTTGTGAAAGCCCGATTTGAGCAGCACCTTGATCGAACCCAGATTGTGCGGCATCACCCCTGCTTCCAGCCGATGCAAGTCCAATGTCTCAAACGCATAACGGACAACGAGCTTGACCGCCTCCGTCATAAAGCCTTTTCCGTTGTGCTCCTGATCGAGGAAATAGCCGATCCAGCCGCTTTGCAGATTGTAGCGCACCACCTCGGAAAGCATCACTTCCCCGATCACCTGATCCGTCTGCGGCAAACACACGAGGAAAACGTACCCGCGATCCTCCGCGCATAAGGTCATGTACTGGCGAATGCGTTCGAGCTGTCCTTGCAACGTATAAAAGTGTTCGTCCCGCTTTCCGGTAAAAAGTTGAAAAAATTCGCGGTTTCGCACCTCAAGCTCCAAAAGCGCTTGCGCGTCCGACTCTTTGACCAGGCGGACGTAAATGTTGCCTCCATGCATGTGCATCGTGCTCTTCTCTCCCTTGTAGGGCTGGTTTGCCCCAGCTATTTTTTTGCATAAAAAAACACCACAGGTTCATCCCCTGTGGTGTGGCATTTGCTCCGCTGCCAGCTGCAAAAGCGCGATTAACTCACAGGCTCCCCGTTCGTATATCCGTTTTTGGACAGACTTCTCCCGCAGTTAACCGCAGCAAAGAAAACAGCGGTGGAGTAGCCGATGCCTTTGGCCAAAGACTGCAACGATCTTTTTTTCATCTGGACTCTCTCCCTTCCGCTGGTTTCTGGAAAATATACGACACTTGCGCATCCGACTGATCCTGATTTTGCCAGAAGTATACGCTATCGCTGCCACCTTTGGCAAGCTTGTTGTCCGCTACTTGTTCTTTTTTGCCTGCCTCCACAGCATGTAGACATTCGCAAGCGAAGTAACGACCAGACACCCCAAGAGGACATTGGTCACGATTAGCGTGTTCGTCAAGCCGCGAATCGGAGCCTGCATCACGGCAAGCACCCCTGCCAGCTTGTCGGGAAGCTCGTAGATCGCAGCGAGGAAAGCATTGACATCCTGTAGGTACTTATCCATAGCAACCGCTCCCTTGTATCGATCACCCACGTTTTTCCTGCCCAGTTGCTATCGTTTGCAGGAAAGGCGCTCGTCATGCTCATTTTGCTATGGATAAAACCATCCTACTTGTGGAACAATAGATATGAGAATATTACAATGATTCATAATTGCAGGGACAAAAAGAAAGGAAGTTTTCTCATGACGATCGAGCGCTTTGTCCGGGAGTCCCGAACTTTTAAAGCCAGCCACGTTCTGCCTCCCGATACGAACAACCACAATACGCTGTTTGGCGGACGGCTGATGGCGCATATTGATGATGTCGCCGCCATTTCCGCGATGAAGCACGCCCGCGGACCAGTCGTGACCGCTTCTACCGATTCCGTCGATTTTTTGCATCCGATCCGCGTGGACAACGAAGTTTCGCTCGAAGCGTTCGTCACCTGGACACACCAGACGTCCATGGAAGTATTCGTCAAAGTCGTTGCCGAAGACCTTTTGAGCGGAAAACGCACCGTCTGTGCCACCTCGTTTCTCACCTTCGTCGCCATCGGCCCTGACGGACGCCCGACCCCTGTGCCCAAAGTCGTAGCGGAAACCCAGGAGGAGATTTTTCTGCACGACGGAGCCGCCGAAAGAGCCGAAGCACGCCAACAACGCCGCAAGCGCAGCAAGCACCTCGCTGATTTGCTCGGCACAAGACGTCCGTGGGAGCCGTAAAAAATGCATGGCGAACCACAGCAAAAAGTCCCCTTTTCCTGTCGGCGGAAAGGGGACTTGCTGTTTTCCTTCGTGCTTTTATTCCTTCGAGGCCCATTTGAAATCGAGGTAGCCAAGGTCATCCATAACGATGCCCTTCACCTTTTTATCCTGCACCCAGTTGTTTGTGTAAAAATAAATCGGGATGACGGGCATTTCATCCATCAGGAGCTTCTCGGCCTGCGCGAGCAGTTGCTGGCGTTTGGCTGGATCGGCTTGGCTCGCCGCCTGCTGAAGCAGCGACTGATACGCTTTGTTTTCCCATTTCGTATCATTCAGACCGCCGTCTTTCTCCTTGTACAGCTCCAAAAAATTCGCTGGATCGGCATAGTCCGCAAACCAACCGGAACGCCCGATCTGGTAGTCGCCGTTATGCAAGTTTTCCAGAAAAACTTTCCACTCCAACTCTTGCAGCTGGACTTCCACACCTAGCGTCTGTTTCCACTGACGCTGAATCTCGACAGCGACCTTTTGGTGAACGGGAGATTGGTTCAGCGATATCGCAATCGGCGGCAGCTTGGCCAGGCCCAGCTCTTTCATGCCTTCTGCGAGCAACGTTTTCGCCAACTTCTGGTCGTTGTCCTTGAAATACGCTGGCTGTTTGTTTTTGTCGCTGACAGGTACTGCCGTCAAAGCTGGCTCCTGGTTTCCTTTGAGCACCGTATCAACGATCGCCTGACGATTCAATGCGTAGGCGAACGCTTTGCGAATTTTCGCATTGGTAAAAGGCGCTTGCTCTGTATTGAACTTGTACCAGTAAACAGCTGCGAGCGGCTTCGTATGCAGGAGTCCTTTTTCTTGCAAGATCGGCAAAGCATGCAGTGGCAGCTCGCCAAACGGGGCACCCGCCATGTCCACCTCGCCTGCATCAAACTTGGCCAGCGCTTGATCCTCACCTCTGCTGATGGAAAAGTCGAGCTTGTCCAGCTTGACTGCCGCCTGATCCCAATAGCCCGCGTTTTTGCTCAAGGTCAGCTTGTCGTCACGATTCCAGGAAGCGAGCTTGTACGGGCCGTTTCCGACATGTGTCGAAGCTTCCTCTGCCCAGGCCGGGTTGGCAGCCACTACTTTTTGATTGACCGGATAAAAGACGGGAAAAGCAGTCAGCTCCGCGAAGTAAGGAGTAGGCTGCTCCAAAATGACGCGCAATGTTTTCGCGTCTACCGCTTTTACCCCTACCGCATCCAGCTTCTCCTTGCCGCTGTTGGCCTTTTCCGCATTCAGGATCGGAAAGAGCTGGTAGGCGTAGCTGCTTTCCGTGTTCGGATCGAGCACGCGCTTCCAGGCGTATTCAAAATCGTGGGCGGTGACAGGATCGCCGTTGCTCCATTTTGCCTCGCGCAAATGGAAGGTGTACGTCTTCAAATCAGCAGACACGTCCATTTTATCAGCCAGCGAAAGCTGCAACTTCCCATCGGGACCAATCCGAACCAGTCCGTCAAACAAGGCTCGCGCCAAAGTGAGCGAATGCTGATCATCTGCCACTGCCGGATCAATCGACATCGGCTCATCCGACAGATTCAGCCGCAAAACTTTCGCGGAATCGGCTGGACTGACGGCCTGTGTCTTCGCCTCACTCGCTCCAGCATGCGCTGCGCTTGCGGCAACCACTCCCGTAGCTACTAACACCGTCAAAGCCCTTTTGCTTCGTAGCTTCATTGTCCTTCTCCTTTTATTCCTGATTATTCAAACATTACATATAATACCAAAACATCCAATCAGAAACAAACCGCTGAGTTTAAACCTACAGCGTCCAATGATAGTGCAAAAAGCCTTGTGCATCAGCCTGCTGAAAGACAAAGCCGTTTTTTAGCAGCACTTTTTGCGAAGCGATATTGTCCGCAGTTGTCTTGGCGTGCACTTCCCGGATGCCAAGCTGCTGCACGTACTCGCCCAGCAAAAGTCCGAGTGCCGAAGAAGCAACGCCTTTGCCTGCGGCCTCTTCGCCGACGCGATAGCCCAGCTCCGCGCTCGCTCGCTTTTGATCGATGTCTACCAAATTCATTCTGCCTAAAATAATGCCTTGCTCACTTTTGATCAGCGAAAAGAACGCTGTCCCTTCCGCTTGTTCTGCAAGCAAAGCCTGCAAGCTTTCTTGAAAATGCTCGTCCTGATAGTACGCTTCGCCACGGCTGGGCACTGTCCGTTCAAAAAACTCCCTGTTCTTGCTCTCGAACGCCAAAAGCGCGCGGGCATCCTCCTGCTTTAACGCTTCGATCAAGACCTTCATCTCTAACACTCCTTTGAAAAAACGTCCCTTCTCCTCATCTGGCAGCGAAATCGGCTACAATAGAGGAAGATAGGGGGAATCACACTTATGGCTTATTTGGAAGAGGGAACTTTTGTTGCCTATCTCGCCTTTTCGATTTTCTTCCTGGTCGCCTACAAGCTCGATCAGATTTCGTTTGTTGCTTTCGTTGTTTCTCTCGTGGTGACAGCCTTGGTGCATGCCGCCTTTTACTTGCTCGTCCTGAAGTATTGGCCGATTTTTTAGCTGAATGGAACCGGACCAGCAAAATGGCACGGGTGATTGCAGAGACTCCCCGTGCCGCTTTCCATCGACTATGTTCGTTTACTTCCCGACTTGCTTTTCATAGGCAGCGAGCAGTTGGGCCGCCTGCTTCTGGTAAGCTGTCAAAAACGGTTGGACGCCCTGTTCCCACTCTGCTTGCGGCAATGGCATCGGCAATTGCTCCGCAGGACGTCCGTTGACCAAAAGCATCGATTCGATCATTTTCTTTTGGGCAAAGGACAGCTCCCCTTGTTTCAGCACCTTGGGCTTCGCCACCTTTTTTCCTGCCAAGGAACGCAGCAGTTCAGAAAAAAACATCTGGTGGTACTCCCGGTACAAATCCATCGTCTGATAGTATTGGTTTCCCCCGCGCTGCAGAACAATTCCCCGCTGTTCGGCCCACCGTGTCAGCTGCTCCGCTGTCATGGACAAGCTGCTTTTTCCCGTCGCCATATAGTAGACGAGGCTGTACATGTCTTCGTCACTCAAGTCTGAACGGCCCTCATCCGGCTTGATGATCGCTTTGCCTGTCAGCGCCGCGAGCACTTCGCTCTTGCCCGCGCCTTGCGGAAGTTCCAGATACAACGCCAGATTCGCGTAGAACTTGCCCTCGCTGCTGCCGCCCTCTGGCCAGCTGTACGGCTTACCGAAGTCGATCAGCTCCAGCGGGTTTTGCTTCATCAGTTCGCTATACGCCGCAAAGCTCGGCAACTGGAGCGGAAGATAGCTGATCGCGGGCTTTTTCGTCAGAAGTTTGCTGGCAAACAACTCTTTGCCCTCCCGATCGAGGTAGCCGAACTGGTCTTTTTTGCTGAACGCAAAAGGCGGCTGTCCTTCCGCCGCAGACCACAAACCGGGAAATGCTTCACTGGACAGCCGGATCGACTCGTACTGAGGAGCGGTCAACTGCTTCCCGTCCTGGGTCAACAATCCGTGCAAGCCCGTCGCTTTATCCCGATAGACGATGGCTTTCGCTCCTTTGTCGCTTAGCCCGAGCAGCTTCAATGCCTGATAGCCCCCTGTCGTCAATCGTTGCAGCGACGACGAGTACACATGCCAGCCATCGCTTTCCGCAATCAGCAGACCGCCAAAGTAAGAATCCGCCTGATATTCGCTTGCGCCCGCCACCTTTTTCACCAACTGGTTGCCTTCTTCGCCCCAAAAGTCCAGCGTGCCGTCCGTTCGCATCATCACGGCGACTTTTTTCTCTCCCACGACTTTGTACACTGCTTCCCGATACACCAAATCGCTTGCGGCCTGCAGCTCCCCATCCGCAATGGTGAGCAGTGCCAGCTTGCTCGTGCCTTCCTTGCCTCCCCACGTGTAAAAGGAATCGCCCACCTGGATGAAAGTGACGGGCGGAGCATCGCTTCTTTCACGCATAAAGGCAATCTTCAGCTGCGTGGTGAGCAGCTTGCCATCGGGAGTGTACAGGTCAGCCATCTGTCCGTCTGCTGCCACGATCAGTTTGGACACGTCATCCAGATAAACTTGTTGATACAGCTTGCTGATCGGCTGATTGGTCGTACGGTTGACAATCACGGTTCCTTTGCCCGCTTCGTATACCCCATTCAACTGTTCAGACAAAGTCTGGACATGTTGCCCGCTCTCCGGCTTGCCGCTAATCCCGCCGAATCGCAGCACTTTCCCGTCCGGCTCGGTCACTACGATATGCCCCGTAGCTTCCTCATAACGAAAACGGCGGTTCTCGACAGGCGACAAAATCAGACCTTCATTTTCCGAATACAGGCCGATTTTACTTCCGTCCTTGATCAGTTGCATACTGTAGCTGCCGCCGATTGGCGCGGCGGAGTCAAACCAAAAGTCAAGCTCTTTGATCGGCTTTCCCCAAGCGGGCAACATCGCCTTTTTCCCATCGCTGCGCACAAGCTGTCGAGCAGCCGGCGGCCCTTCCACTTTCGGATAGACAAACGGGATCACTGCTTCCCCGCCGACCTGGAGCACGCCGTACATGCCTGTCTTCGGGTCTTGCCCCAGCACGTAGCTGTCGTGCAAATAGGTCGCGCCCTGTTTCAACGCATGCTCTGTTCCCTTGGCGATGGAATGATAGGTGACGATCCCTTTGTCCAGCGTCCAGTACAAATCGGGGTTATTGTACTCAAAGCCGACCTCTTGATAGAGCGGTTCCGCCAAAAATCGTCCGTCCTTCCACAAGCCCGTGCCTTTTTGCGCGAGCACCTGAAAATATCCCTCGTTCCACGTGTAGATCGCCTTGTACTTCGCTGGCAAAACGTATTTCCCGTTTACGTCCACCAAGCCTTCCATGCCGCCTGACCTCACCTTGAGGTAAGCAGTCTTCGGCCCGCCCTCATTCGGAATCAACTGCGTATTCGCCAACGAAAATCTCGGCTTGAACGAAGCGGCATCATACAGCGTGATCCCTTTGGCAGTCGAAGCCACCAAGTAACGCGTTTCTTTTGCCTCCCGATCTCCCGTCGCTTCCGGGGGAATCAGCGAAACGACAGAGAGCTTGCCGGCAAACGGCGGTATGAGCACTTTGCCTGTACTGTCCAAAAGCATGGACGTCTGCCCGACAAACACGATCGCGTCAGCGTAATCCGCGGACAAGGAGTACGTGTGCGCTCCCGCGAATTTGGCAGCAGACAGCTTTTTCGTCGTCAGATCGATGTATTGAAACCAGCCGCCCTTTTGGACGATCGCCACATTGTTGCGCCCGGGAATTTCTATCTGATCCCAGCTGGCAGGCGTGATTTCTTTTCCCGTGCGGGCGTCGAGCAATCCTTTTTTCCCGGCTTTCGTCACAATCACCGTTTGCCCGGCGTACTCAAACTCATCGTACTGGGCTTTGGTCAACAGAGCATGCCCGTCAGTAAACCCAACCTTGTAATCAGTCAAGTAAGGCTGAACCGTAGTAAACGTTGCTGCTTGCACGGGCGCCACCCATGTGCTGGTCAAAAGCATCGCAGCCGTCAGCAGGCTAATCCTTACGCGCTTCATTTGTTTCTTGCCTCCCTGCGTCGTTTTCTTCTGCTAAAAGTCAGACGCTTTATCAGGCAAATGGTTTCATTTTCCCATAACTGGGCAATGAAAAATAAAAAGCGACGCCTGTCTTCGTATTGCGCACTCCGTATGCTGCCTCGTGCAGTTCCAGGATGTGCCGCACGATGGCAAGACCGAGTCCCGTCCCGCCTGTCTTGCGGTTGCGCGAGCGTTCGATCCGGTAAAAGCGATCCCAGACGAAGCCAAGCTGCTCCTCGGGGATTGGCTCGCCTTCATTTTCAATCGTGACGCGCTGGGCGTGCTGCTCGCCTTCGATCCGCACGGTAATTTCACTGCCGGGATTGGCGTAGCGGATGGCATTGACCAGGATGTTGAACAGCACTTGCTCGATTTTTTCCTGGTCGGCAAACTGCGCTTCCTCATTCGCCAAAATCGTGACGATTCGAAGCTCTTTGTCGCGCAGATGGTGCATGAGCCGCTCTCCGATCTCTTCCGTCAGCTCGCTCAGGAAAAACCAGCTTTTTTTCAGCTTGGTCGTCTTCGCCTCCAGCTTCGCCAGCTCCAGCAAGTCGCGGACAAGCTCCTCCATTTTTTCCGTCTCGTCGAGGATGACTTCGATGTACCGCTCCCGCTTGTTCTCCCCTACGCCGTCCCGCAGCCCTTCCGCAAAGCTTTTGACGATGCTCAGCGGCGTCTTCAGCTCATGCGAGGCATTCGAGACAAAATCTTTCTGGATCAGCTCCATCCGCTGCTTGTGATCCATCTCCTGACGCAGTTGCTCATTGGCTTGCTGCAACTCCCGCAAGGTCACATCCAGCTTTTCCGACATCGTATTCAGGCTGCGCGCGAGGCTGCCGAACTCGTCGTTGCGGGCAAGCGGCGACTTGACGGAAAAATCCAGCCTCGCCATGCGCAGGGCGCTTTTGTTCAAAGACAGCAGCGGCTTGGTGACGATTTTGGAAAAGAGCAAGGAAAGCACGAGAATGAGCGCAAAGCCGCCGATTCCGATGTAGATGTAAAACAGCCGCAAAGCATCGTTTGCCTCGCTGATTTGCTGCAAAGAAGTCAGGGCGACGATCAGCTCGCTCAACTGCCCGTTTCGGATCACGGGATGAATCGCGACCAGGCTGCGCACGCCGCTCCACGGTTCCACCCACTCTTCCTCCAGCACCTTGCCGTGTTCCAGCGCCCGTTTCCGTTCCTCCGACAGCGGGAACAAGTCTTTTAACACATGAAACAAAATGCCTTGCCGCAAATTCCACTGGTTGGGCGCAGGCAAAAACAAATCGGTAATTTCACCGCTGACGCTGACCAAAGACGGGGCGGTGTCGCTTGCTTTCAGGCTGCCGATGTCGGCTGCACCCGCTTTTCTGATCACGCGGGGATAAAACATCTCCTGGAGCAGTCCTTCCTCGAAGACGCCAATCGCCTCGATCCGGTCGCCTTTTTGCAAATTCGCGCTCAACAGGGCACTCCGCTCCTCCTCCGGGAACAGCGACAAAGAGATTTTTACACTTTTTCCAACCTGATCGCGGATGACGATGCGAAACGGATTGTCGTACTTGACTTGCCCGTTCGTGCTGACAATCGCCAGCTGCGTCTTGTTGCGGCTGATGAACGCCGACAGCTCCCGGGCCATGCTTTCGGCGTCCCACTCCCGCGATACATACTGTTGGGAAAAGGCTTCGAGCTTCTTTTCCAGATCGTTCAGCTTTTTGGATTGATAAAATTGCTCGAAAAAAAGTAACTGACCGATCATAATAATCGTATAAAACAACAGGAAAAACGATGCGGTAATGGCAAACAGCTTGAGTGTCACGCCCCATTTTTTCATCGCTCTTCCTCGAACCTGTAGCCTGCCTTGATGACAGTCCGTATGTGTCTGGCCTCGCTGCCGAGCTTGCTGCGCAGCTTCTTGATGTGGGTATCGACTACGCGCAAGTCGCCGAAGTAATCGAAGCCCCATACGTGATCCATAATCGTTTCTCGCGACAGCACGATCCCGGCGTTTTTGATCAGATAGACCAAAAGCTCGTACTCTTTTGGCGCGAGGTCGATCTCTTCTCCCTTGATCTTCATGCGCCGGGCATGCCGATTGATGACGACTTCGCCAAAGCGAAGCAAATGGTCGGTTCCCCGAACGGTGCCTTCGACCCGCTTCATCAGCGAAGTCGCCTTGGCTACCAGGACTCGCGGACTGAACGGCTTGGTGACATAGTCGTCCGCGCCAAGCTCAAAGCCTTGCATCTTGTCATCCTCTTCCGATTTGGCGGTGAGAATGATGATCGGCACGTCGGAGTCTGCCCGGATTTCCTTGCAAACGGTCCACCCGTCCATTTCCGGCATCATGATGTCGAGGATGACCAGATCGACCCGGAGCTTTTCCATCATTTGTATGGCTTGCTTGCCGTTTTCTGCTTCATGCACAATCCATTGCTCTTGCTCGAAGTAGTCCGCGACGATTTCGCGGATGCGACTCTCATCTTCGACAAGCAGCACTTGACGCTTCATGCTGAGTGCCCTCCTTGGTACGTGTTATTTACAGCATTCGCCAAAAAAAGACACAGGAAATACACATCGTTGCGGTAAGCTTATGGAAGAAAAATAGCGCGTCTCGAAATTGGAAAGGATGTTCCCATGAATTTGCCCACCTTCTTGCAAAATAAGGATTTCAGACGTTTCGGTATATTGGCGTTGTTTTGCCTCCTGCTTTATTCGCTCGGAAGCATGATCAACGTTGTTTTGCTAACTTTTCTCGTCACATTCCTGATGGATCGATTGCATCAGTTTCTCACCAAATCCATTCACAAGCTTGTGCCTGTAAGTCCCAAGCTGACTCTCATTTTCCTGTACTTGCTGCTCGCTGTTTTGCTCGTATGGGGCGGGATTCGCGCCTTTCCGGCCTTGATTCACGAAACCGGGCAACTGATTCATCTGATCGAACAAGTCGTGCGGGCGAACCAGCACTCCGAATTTGCCCCGTATGTCATGTCTACCTTAGACAAGCTTGACATGAAAGGTCTGGTCAAGAGCAGTCTTGACTTTTTGACCGTCGTGAAAAACATGGGCTTCAATCTGTTTTTGGCCCTTTTGCTCAGTCTGTTTTTCTTGCTGGGAAAAGACAATGTCGTCCAGTTCACGTCCCAATTCCGCACCAGCAAGCTGTCCTGGCTGTATAGCGAAATTGAATACTTCAGCCAAAAGTTTATTCTGACTTTCGGGAAAGTAATCGAAACCCAGCTGCTGATCGCCTTGTTCAACACCGTGTTTACGTTGATCGGCTTGTGGATTCTCGGCTTCCCCAACTTGTTCGGACTGTCGCTGATGGTGTTCGTGCTTGGGCTGATCCCGGTTGCCGGCGTGATCATCTCCTTGATTCCGCTCAGCGTGATCGCTTTTAGCATCGGTGGGCTACCTACCGTCATATACTTGCTTTTGTTTATCATGCTGATTCACGCGATGGAAGCGTACGTCCTGAATCCGCGCCTGATGGCGTCGAAGACCCATCTGCCGATCTTCTACACGTTCGTCGTCCTGATCTTCTCCGAGCATTTCTTCGGGGTGTGGGGATTGATCGTCGGCATTCCGTCGTTCGTGTTCTTGCTCGACATTTTGGAAGTGAAAAAGATGGGAACGCCACAACCTAAAAACAAACCTGTACCCAGCGAAGCTTTGGACGTTCGGGTCAATGCAAAATAACAAAGGAGCCCGTCTCAAGCGGGCTCCTTTTCTTGCGTCTGGCGCTCGGCCAAGCGGCTCACTTCCTTATTGGCGATCAAACCATTTGATCAAAGCCTGTGTCCCGCTGTCCGCTTCGCCTTTTTCCGCCAGCTCTTCGTAGAGCGATTTCGACAAGGCAAGCCCGGGAGTCAACAGCCCCATTTCCTCGGCCGCTTCCAAAGCAATCCCCATGTCTTTGATAAAGTGCTTGATGTAAAAGCCTGGCGCGAAATTTTCGGCTATCATCCGCGGAGCCAGATTGGACAGCGACCAGCTTCCGGCCGCTCCCGCTTCGATGCTGGTCAGCACGCGCGCAGGGTCCAGTCCCGCTTTTTTCGCATAGGCAATCGCTTCGCACACGCCGATCATATTCGTTGCAATGCAAATTTGATTGCACATTTTCGTATGCTGCCCCGCACCTGGTCCCCCTTGGAGAACCACGTTTTTGCCCATGATCGCAAGCAGCGGCTCGACCGCTTCAAACGCTTCCTGATCGCCGCCGACCATGATCGTCAGACGCGCCTCCCGCGCTCCTACGTCGCCGCCGGATACAGGGGCATCCAGCGAATGGAGCGAATGCTGTTTCGCTTCCTCGTAAATTTTTTGCGCGAGGGACGGCTTCGATGTCGTCATATCTACCAAATAAGTACCCGGCTTCGCATGAGCAATGATCCCATCGACGCCGAGGTACACCTCTTCCACATCAGACGGGTATCCGACCATCGTAATGATGACATCAGCCTGTGCGGCAAGCTCGCTTACCTGTTCCTTCCAGACGGCTCCCGCATCCAGCAGCTCCTGTGCTTTTGCCTTCGTGCGCGTGTAAATCAGCACGCTATACCCTGCCTGCAAAAAGTGCTTCGCCATGCTTTTGCCCATGACGCCCGTTCCCACAAAACCGACGACGGTTTCTTCTGCACGTAAAGTCACGCTACCAGCTCCTCGTTCTCTCTATGCTATCACCGCCTATACTTCTTGAAAGAGGCGGAATATTCCTGCTGTCAAATCAAGGAGCGGCTCCTCCTTACCGCATCAACTGCTCCGGATTCAATCCAAGCAAAGCTTCATGCACGAACTTCCCGTCTTTGCGAATCAATGCATCGTCAAACCAAATTTCGCCCCCGCCGTAATCCGGTCTTTGGATGGAGATCAAATCCCAGTGAATCGTGCTGCGATTGCCGTTGTCGGCTGAATCGTACGCCCGCCCCGGGGTCAGGTGAAAGCTGCCGGCAATTTTTTCGTCGAACAGCGTATCTCCCATCGGATGCAAAATGTGCGGATGAAACGCAATCGCAAATTCGCCGAAGTAACGCGCCCCCACGTCCGTATCCAAAATTTCATTCAGCTTTTGCGCATGGTTGGCCGTTGCCTCGACAATTTTGCCTTCGCGCACGGTAAAGGTGACGTTGTCAAAAGTCGTTCCTTTGTAATGGCTCGGGGTATTGTAGCTGATCGTCCCGTGCGCCGAACTCCGCACAGGCGATGTGTACACTTCCCCATCCGGCATGTTCCGCTTGCCGACCGCCAGTTGCGTGCCAATTCCTTTGATCGAAAAAGAAATGTCGGTTCCCGGCCCCAAAATCCGCACGCGATCGGTCTTGTCCATCAACTCATACAATGGCTGGCTCGCCTGCGCCATTTTCCGGTAATCAAAAGAGCAGACATCGAAGTAAAAGTCTTCGAAAGCGTCCGTGCTCATGTTCGCCTTCTGGGCGAGAGCAGCCGTCGGGAAATTGATGCGAATGCCTTTTGTTTGATTGTCGATGTAGTGGGCAATATCCTGAAACGCTTCGGCAAACAAACGCTGCTTTTCTTCAGGCACGCCTTTCAGCTCACTGTCATTCGTCTCGCCATGAATGCCGATGTACCCGTGCATTCCCTTCCACAGATCGTTTTCCCACGCCATCACCTGTGCTACGTGCTCTTTGGTCAGACCCAGCAGCCACTCCCGCTCCAGCTTGGGTCTGACGAAGCGCAGGTGCGGATAAGCCCCTTTTGCATACAGACGCTTGACCAGTTCCGCCGCCAGCGGCTCGCCCTCGTCTACTACCCGGATCATGATATGCTCGCCTGCCTGAACATCCAGACTGTACGAAATCAGGTTGTCTGCGATTTTGCCGATTCGCTCATCTCTCATCGTGTAACACTCCTTCAAATCGTTTTGTTTTTTACAGCGTAACGGATGTTTGTCAGAGGAATATCAGCGGGAGGACGCATTCGCAAAAAGAAAAAAGCGATGCAGGCATCGCCCGCACCGCTTTTCGTTCTATCCCACGCCTTGCTGCTTCATCGCGCTTGTTTTTTCACTGTTTTCCGAGCGTTTGTGTGTGACCTCTTCGAATCGCTGGCTGACTCGGGCCAGCGCGAAGGCCACCATAACGGAGAAAATGACAATCCCGTAAAAGCCCGCTCCGATTCCGATGCCGATTCCGCCCGCGAAAAAAATCATCGCGGCAGAGGTCAAGCCTTTGACCTGCAAGCCGTCTTTCAAAATGACGCCCGCTCCCAGAAAGCCAAGTCCCGTCACGATCTGGGCTGCCAGCCGCATCGGGTCCATCATCGTTCCGCTGTTCGGCGAGCTGTAGAGCTTTGTGCTGTAAATCGAAACCAGCGTGATCAGCGTGCAGGCGACAGAGACGTACATGTACGTCTTCAGCCCGGCAGGCTTGTTTTTGTGTGAGCGATCCCAACCGATGAACATCCCCAGCACAGCGCTCACGATTACCCGCAAGTACATTTCCAGGTTCATGATCACATGCTGCTCGTAAAACACATTCAGAGTTTCCATCCCATCCACCTTCTTTTAGCGATAGAGACATGATATGTGCCGACACGCGATTTAGACCCTTTCTTTTTGCTTTCCCCAATCCCCCCAGATGGCCGATGGAACTGCTTGCGTTTGGCCGCGCTTTTATTAAATGAAATATTCTTAATTTTTATTTTATTATAACACTTCATATTGATTTTTTGTTGTTTTAATTTGTTTTTTATTTTCATATCCAACAAAATTGTGCTTTTAGTTGTGTTAATGTTTGTTTAATAAGTAATTCAAACTAAAAACACAATTAATTTACAACAAAACACAAGACAAAGCACAAAGCTTGTGATATATTCAGTAATAGAAGTGCTGAATTTTTAGACAATTCAAAAGATCAAAAGGAGGCTTCATCATGAAAGTTCTTTGTCTTGGCGGCGCGGGCCGGATTTGCCGGGAGTCGATTCTCGATTTGGTGCAGTATTCCAGCTTCGAGAAAATTACGGTAGCCGACTTCAATGAAACAGAAGGCCGCAAAATCGTGGAATCTTTGCAAGACCCTCGCGTCGACTTCATCCAGATCAACGTGCACGATCACGAGGATACGGTCAACAAGATGCGTGGATACGACATCGTCATGGACGGCACCACGATTACTTTGAACGGGCTTTCCACTGCCTGCATCGCGGAAGCCGGCTGCCACGGCGTCAATCTGAACGGCTTTGGCGCTGAAGAAGCCTCCGACCACATTTTCAAGCAAAACGGCAAAACATGCGTGCCTGGCTTCGGAATGACCCCCGGCGTCACGCAAATGATGGCGATGCATGCCGCGAATCAGCTGGATCGCGTGGAGTCCGTGCGCGTCAGCCACGGCGCTTTTCGCCCGATCGCTTTTTCCCGTTCGATCACCGAGACGACTACGTACGAATACGATCCGCTCCTGCCTGGCCGTGTCGTCTTTGAAAACGGCGAGTTCATCCAGGTGCCTCCGTTTGCCCGCCCTCGTGAAATCCAGCTGCCTGAGCCATATGGCCAAACCGTTCAGTACATCATCCCGCACGCGGAGACAAAAACATTGGCAACTGCGCTCGCCGACAAGCACGTACAGCTCATCGAAGTGCGCGGCACGTGGCCCGCGAAAAATATGCAGCTCGTTCGCGCCCTCTACGACTGGGGCTTCATGCGCAACGACAAGATCAACGTCAACGGCAAAGAAATCGGGATTCTCGATTGCATCAGCGAGTATTTGTTTCATTCGACAGAAGGGCAGGAAACCGAGCTGTACGGCTATTCGCTGCATGTGGAAGTCATCGGGGAAAAAGACGGGCAGCGCGTGCAACACGTTCTTTACCACACGCATCCCGCTTCCGACGGCTCCGTAGAAGGCTGGGAAAAACTGCGTGCCTACACGCGAAACGTAGGCATCCCGATGGCCATCGCAACCGAGATGATCGCCAAAGGCATGGTGAAAAAGACAGGCGTGCTCATCCCGGAGGACGCGTTTGACCCGGCTGAAGTGTTCGCCGAACTGGAAAAGCGCGGCATCTATATTCACGAGGAAATCACTCAGCTGGATGCGCAAACGAGCGAGTCTGTACAAGCTTCCCGCTAGGCTTTTGCATCCATGCTTGCAACGAGAAGAGGGGCCTTCCGTTTTTATGCGGAGGCCCCTCTTTTTCAGCTTAGCTTAATAATGACCACACCCGCGAGGATCAGTCCAATCGAGATCCATTTGACCAGGCTGACCTGCTCTTTGAGCCAGACGATGCCGATCAAGGTGGCGAAGACGATGCTGATTTCACGCACGGATGCCACATAGGTGACAGGCGTTGTTTGCATGGCGTAAACAGCGAGCGAGTTGGAAATAAACACAAAAATTCCCCCGGCCAGCGTATGCCACGGATACTTTTTCAACAAGGCGAGATACGACACTTTCCTCGCGGCCCTGCGATCAATCAGCCACTTCCCTGCAAACATCCCGAAAAACACGACGTATTTGAACAAAAGCCCGGACATCATCGCTGCGCCCATGCCGTCTACTACACTGCTGCAAGCCGAAAAGCTTCCGGCCAGAAACACCCACTTCATATTGCCCCAGTCTTTGACGATGCTCCCCAGCTCGCGCAGCGAAAACGTCCGCTGATTCATGAACACAACGCCTGCGACAATGACGAGAATGCCCAAATACCCCGTCCAGGCGATCGTCGTTCCGATCACTACGATACTGATGAGCGTTGTCACGATGGGAGCCGTTCCCCGCAAGATCGGGTAAGCATAGCTCAAATGATTTTTCTCGTATGCTTTGCCCAGAGCGACGAAGTACAGCACTTCCGAGCACGTGCTGAGCAACAGCCACTTGATCGCCCCCGGCGGAAAAGACGACGTCTGCCACAAGTAAAGGGCCAAAGGAAAGTACAGGATGACGGAAGCTCCCAAAATCAGCGTAAAAAAGGCGTCCCGCTCCTCGATTTTTTTGGAGAGGGCATTCCAGACCGCATGACAGACAGCCGCAAACAGCAAAATCAGCAAGATCGTGGTCGACATGTTTTTCCCAGCTCTCTTTTCTAAATGGCAAAAGGTGCAGTCTATCCGCAGACTACACCCGTTTTGTTGCTTATTGTTCTCGCGTTACTTCATAAGAATCGACAATTCCTACGATGACAGCATCAATCGGAACCTGTCTGTTCTGAAAAACGATCCGCGCAGGCGTACCGCCGGAAACGATGACCTTTTCGCCGATTCCCGCACCGATGCGGTCTGCGGCAATCACCGTTTGTCCACCTTCCCTGTCTTTCCAGTCAATGGGCTGGACGATCAGCAATTTCAAATTTTCCATGCCCGCTTCTTTTTGTGTGGACCAGACGCTGCCGATCACTTTTCCCAAAAACATGAGGCTCCCCCTTTATCGAACGTAGTGCACGACAATTCCTTTTTCTTTGAGCAAATCCGTCGCCAGAGGAGAAACGATCGTTCCTTCGCGCACCACAAGCTGCTGGTCGGGAAAATCGGCTTGTGCCCGAACCCATTCCGCGGTCAACAGCTTGGCAGAAACAATCGTCTGTGCATCAGCACCTGCACCTGACTGTTCACCTGTTTGCGCTTGCGTCTGAGCTTTTGCCCTGCTTTTGCGAATCGCCGCTTCTGCAAGCGACTTTTGCGGGTAAAACTCGACACCAAGCTCCTTCATGGCGCCGATGTGCCGCAAAAACAGCTTCTGGTACGCTGGTGGCAACGTCAGCGTCTTCAGGCATCGCCGATCCGAGCGCTTGAGTCCCGGCACATCTTCCCCTATCAAGACAGGCTTGCCGAGGACCAGTGCGGAAAAGACGATCTCTGCCTTGATCGTTCCCTTCAACCCTGCCGCCACTCTCGCCGCGTTGTCGAGGTCGATTTCCGGAATGATGACGCCGTCGTACTCCTTCGGCACCTCCAGCGGAAGCGGTGCGTACTCGTCTGCCGTGATGATTTTGCCCGCTCCGCCGCATTCGATGCGATGCATGCCGAGCCAGGACGACGTTTCCCCGTCCAAAAACAGAATGTCGTGACAAACTCCGTTATTTTGCAGTGCGATGAACTGGTCGTCAAACGACTCATGTGCGCGACTGTCACAGAAGATATACAACCATTTGGGCTTGTTCTCCTGCCTGGGGGACTGAATCATCGATTGCAAAAGCTCGCGAGTAATGGACTCGATCATTTGCCGCACGTCCATGTCCTCACCTCCCTGCCGTTCCATCAAGCTTTCCGTTTTTTCCGATGACGAGCACCTGATCATTCGTCTTCAAGCTGGCCGCGTTGGCTTCATCCAGATCGAGATGAAAATCGAGGGCGTACCTCGGGTTGATCCTGACTGTCACTTCCGGAAAAATGACAGGGCGTTCGCCCGTTGTTTGCAGCATCAGCGTATCTTGGTCGCTCACCTGAAAACGCCTGCCATCCTCTGGCGACATGTGCACATGGCTCTTCGCTACGATGACCCCCTTTTCCAGAACGACGCAGCCAGCAGGGCCGATCAACGTAATGCCCGGCGTCTCCTCCAGCATCCCCGACAACCGCACAGGCGGATGCAGCCCGAGCTGGAAGCCGTCCGTGCGGGAGATTTCCACCTGGCTCACTCCCCGCGCAGGACCGAGGATGCGCACGCCTTTCACCAATCCCTTCGGCCCGAGCAGCGTGAGCGTTTCCACAGCGGCAAACTGTCCCGGCTGGGAAAGAGGGCGCAGCGGCGCCAGTTGATAGCCTTTGCCGAACAATTTTTCTACATCTTCCATCGACAGATGAATGTGGCGGTTCGATACACCGACAGGGATTGACTTCTGCTCGCCCCCGCTCGCCCGTTGCGAATGAATCTCCTGCGCCTTCAAGACCTCCACGCGGATTCCTCTCCCCTTCAAAAAGTCGGATGCAGCTGGGGTGAATTTATCGTTGACGTGAACGGAAAACGGATTGGGGATTCCCGTTCTCAGCATGGCCCTCAGCGTCGTTTCCGTGATCAAGGCCATCCGTTAGCGACTATCCTTCCAGCTTGGGAAGAATCGACTCGATATCGGAGTGCGGTCGAGGAATGACGTGCACCGATTTCAGCTCCCCCACCTTTTGCGCTGCTTCTGCGCCTGCATCCGTCGACGCTTTTACCGCTCCTACATCGCCGCGCACCATGACCGTGACCAGTCCCCCGCCAACATGCACTTTCCCGATCAGCTTCACGTTCGCCGCCTTGACCATGGCGTCCGCAGCTTCCACCGCGCCAATCAAGCCTTTTGTCTCAACCATGCCGAGTGCTGCCATTTCTCCTGCCATCTAGTACGCCTCCTTACCTGCCGGAAGATTGCAGTTCCAACAGGACGCTTTTAATAATTTCCGCGATCTCATCTCTGCTGATGGCAGGCGCAGCCGCAGCAGCCACCGCCACTGGTATCGCCGCCTCTGTTTGCGCAAGCTGCATGTCCCGCAAGCCGAACGCTACCCGCTTGATGTTGAACAAATGCTGCGGACCGATGTTGTCAGACGTTACGTTGTTTCCCAGCGAACCGCAACCGAGCGTCAGGGAAGGCGCGATGCCTGTAGTGGCTCCGATGCCGCCAAAGGTCGTCCCACTGTTGACCACGATGCGCGACGCTGGCTTGTCGACGACGAACGATTCGATGACTTGCTGATCGCGACAATGAATGCCGAGCGTATGCCCCAGCCCGCCAAAAGCAAGCAGCTTGCTGCAAAGCGTGCTCGCCTCCCGGGTGTCTGCCACGGTGTACAGCGCAAGAATCGGGGCGAGCTTTTCCACGGAAAACGGATAGTCCAGCCCGACGCCTGTTTCTTCCGCGACCAGCAGTGTCGCGTCTTCCGGGACGAGTATGCCTGCCAGCTCAGCCAGCGCCTGCGGCGACTTGCCTACAATCGCCGGATTGAGGCTTTTCCCCGCCAAAATGACCGCCGCGACCCGCCGCGTCTCATGGTCATCCAGAAAGTACGCCCCTTGCCGCTTCAACTCCGCCACGACTTTGCGCTTGATGGATTGATCGACGACGAGAGACTGCTCCGATGCGCAAATCGTTCCGTAGTCAAACGTTTTGCTCTGGACCACTTGCCTGATCGCCGTCGGGATGTCCGCGCTGGCATGCACATAGACGGGCACATTCCCCGGCCCGACTCCATAGGCGGGCTTTCCGGAGCTGTAGGCAGCCTTCACCATCGCTGTCCCGCCTGTCGCCAAAATCAGGTCGGTCAAGGAGTGGTGCATCAGCTCCCGGTAGGCGGCCAAAGTCGGCTGTGTAATGCAGGCAATCAATCCGGCGGGCGCACCTGCGCGCTCTGCTGCCGCCTGGACGACTCTCGCCGCTTCTTTCGTACACTTTGCCGCCTGCGGATGCGGGCTGAACACAATCGCATTTCCTGCCTTCACACTGATCAACGCTTTGAAAATGACCGTCGAGGTAGGATTGGTTGAAGGAACGATTCCGGCGATCACGCCTACCGCCTGGGCAACCTCCCACACGCGGTTTTGCTCATCGCGATTAATAATCCCGACCGTCTTCATGTTTTGGATCGATTGATGGACGTCCTGGGCGGCAAACAAATTTTTCGCCGTCTTGTCCGCCGCCTTGCCGTATCCCGTTTCTTCTACTGCCATTGCTGCCAGGCGTCCTGCCTCTTGTCTCGCTGCTTCCGCCATGCTCTGGACGATTTGGTCGATCTGGGCCTGGCTCATCCCGGCAAGCCGCTTTTGCGCTTCCTTGGCGGTTTGCAAACACTGTCGCACTTCCTGCACGGATTGCAAATCTGCATCTAGCATCACGATAACGCCACCTCATTTCAGCCGATTGCGATTCATCTGATTGTTTCGTACAGCAACAAACCGTTGCGACTACGACTCCAGCTTTGGCAAAATCAGTTCAATATCCGAGTGCGGCCGCGGAATGACGTGTACCGAAACCAGCTCGCCCACTTTTTCCGCCGCCGCTGCTCCCGCATCCGTAGACGCCTTGACTGCCCCGACGTCTCCGCGAACCATTACCGTAACCAAACCGCCCCCGACATGCACCTTGCCTACGAGCTTCACATTCGCCGCCTTGACCATCGCATCAGCAGCTTCTACCGCTCCGATCAGTCCTTTTGTCTCTACCATTCCCAATGCATCACCCATGACTATTCCTCCTTACTGGTTGGTGTAGCTGTTTTTGCCGCATCGTTTTTTTGCTTGTCAGTCGCCTGTTTTCCCGCTGGCTTTGGCAGGTCTTTGGCCTTTTGCTTTTCCAGCTGTTGCAAGACCATCTGCATCACACTGCGGTCTGGCCGGGGGATGACGCGGGAGTGGCGAAGCTGGCCCACTCTTCTTGCCTCCGCTTCGCCTACCGCCACCGCAGCCGTAACAGAAGCGACATCCCCGACGATATAGATGGTGACAATCCCCGCATCCGCACCCTGATAGGTCACGCAGCGGACGTCTGCGGCTTTCGCAGCCGCATCGGTCGCCGCAACAAGGGCGGGAAAACCCACGGTTTCAATCATTCCCAGGGCGTAGCCGTTTTCTAGCATCTGGATCGCACTCTCCCTCGCAATCGAGTCAAAACTGTCTGAATAAGGCTGTTCTTTTTGAAAATACACGCAAAAGCAAATGCAATCAAGTTAATATTCTGTATTTACATTTTTTTAATTGATTTTAGTTGCGACTATGTCCAAAAAATAGAGAGCACTCCGTGTATGCCCCTGCTTCAATCTGCCACGATCCAGTTGACCCCTTTTGCGTCCAACTCGTGCAACCACTCGTGTGGAGCCGCAACATTGCTGATGACCGTATCGATTTGCTTCAAATCCGCGACCTTGTAAAAGGTGCTTACCCCGATTTTGGAATGATCGGTGAGCACGATGTTTTCCTTGGCGTTCTCGATGATCCGCTTGGCAATCATCGCTTTTTCGCAGTCATAGCTGGAGATTCCGTGCTGGGCCAGTATGCCGTCAATCGAGATAAACGCTTTGTCGACGAAAAAGCCTTGCATCATGTTTTCAGCCAGCGTGCCTGCCGTTCGGAAATGCTTCGGCTGTACCCTGCCGCCGATGAAGTAGATTTCCCCGCTGAACATCTCCTTGTTGTGGTACTCCATCATCAAGTTAAGGGCGGGAACGGAAATCGTGATCAGCTTCAAATTTTTGCGATTGACCAGAAAATGCAGCATGTGCAGCGTCGTCGTTCCGTCGTCTATGACAATGATATCGTTGTCCTGCACGAGGCTTGCCGCCGCTCGGCCGATGCGCCTTTTCTCGTCTGCATGCGATACTTCGCGCATCAGGTGAGACGGCTCCTCGCGGTCGTAGTTGATTTTGATCGCTCCGCCGTACACGCGCTTGAGCTGATTTTCATTTTCCAGCTCTTCGAGATACCTTCTGATCGTTTCCGACGATACTTGCAACTTCTCCACCAGCTCGTTGGTCCGCACTTTGCCGGCGTAGTTCAGCATGTTCAGGATCGTGTCCTTGCGCTCTTCCCCTATGAGAGACATGACCTGCTCCTACCAGAACATGTTTCGTTCAATCGCCTGTACCAGATGCTTCATGTCGTGCGGGTAGACCTCCCCGATATTGCCGATCCGAAACGTATCTGCTACCGAAATTTTGCCCGGATAAATCACGTAGCCTTCCTGTTTCAGTCGCTCGTAAAAAGCGGCAAACGTAAACTGCGGGCTGTCCGGGAAGTAGAACGAAGTGATGATCGGTGACTGTAGCTCGCGGCGCAGCAGCGTGCGGAAGCCAAGCGCTTCCATGCCTTCTACAAGTGTCCGCTGATTTTCCCGATAGCGGACTTGCCGCTTTTCCACGCCGCCTTCTTCCTCCAGCTCCAACAGAGCCTGATAAAAGGCGCGCACCACATGCGTCGGCGAAGTGTAGCGCCATTTGCCGTTGTGCTTTTCCATCGTCTCCCACTGATCGTACAAGTCGAGCGAGAGCGAACGCGCCTGCCCCTTGCACTTTTTCAGCTCCTCGGTTTTCGCCAGAATAAAGCCGAAACCGGGCACTCCCTGGATGCACTTGTTCGCGCTGCTGATCAAAAAGTCGATTTGCAAATCAGCTACGTCCATCGCGACTCCGCCAAAGCTGCTCATCGCATCGACGATGAAGACCTTTCCGTACTCCTTCGCGACCTTGCCGACCTCGGCAATCGGGTTCAACATGCCAGTCGTCGTCTCGCAATGCACCACGGCTACGTGCGTGACGTCTGTATCCTGCTCCAGCAGTTCCCGCAGCTTGTGCGGCTGGGCTTCATCCACTTCCCCGAAGTCGATGACGACTGTGTTGACCTTGAGCACTTGGGCCATTTGCGCCAAACGGTTGCCATAGGCACCGTTCGTCAGCACGACGAGTTTGCCGTCTGCCGGAACGGCGGAGCCTACGACCGATTCCACGGAAAAGCTGCCGCTGCCCTGCATCAGCACCGCTGTATAGTCGTCGTGGTTGTTGCCGGACAAGCGCACCAGCTTTTTGCGAATGTCCTGCACCAGATCGTTGTATTCGTTGTCCCATGTGCACCAGTCGCGCAGCATGGCAGCTTTTACGCTCTTGGACGTGGACAGCGGTCCGGGAGTCAAGAGCAGATACGGATTATCTGGCAATTGTGTGAGTTTCATCGCTTATCTCTCCTTTTGCGCGAGGCGCAAGTTGATTTTCGGAATCAGCTTATCGAGTTCGCCAATGCTGTCGATGACGTAGTCGGCACCGACAGACTTGAAGCGCTTGGCTACCGCCTCCATTTTGTCAGCCAGTTCGTCCGGGTCGCACTGATTCACCTGCTGCTCGGTCATCCCCAGCTCGCTGCTGCCCTTGATCACGCCGACAGCCCATGCTCCCGCTGCCACTGCCTCTTTTATATCGCTGGTCGTATCGCCGACTTTGATGATGTGCTTCATCGGGTGAACATCCAGATTGATCGCATTTTGATAGCACATCCACGGCAACGGACGTCCGGCAGGCATCTCGCTCGGCGTCACCATGGAGTCGGGCCAGTAGCCTTTCTTCTTTGCCTCTGGGGCCACGACCGCCATCATTTCGGCTGTGTAGCCCGTCGTCGAACCGATTTTGATTCCTGCCGCCCGCAGCCGCGCCACCAGCTCCAGCACACCGGGGATCGGGGTCGTGTAATTTTTCAGGATGGAAAACAGCATCGGCTCGAAGTCGGCGTACAGCATGTCGACATCTTTTTTCTCCGGCAGTCTGCCGTACTTGGCTCTCCACAGCTCCGCGACCCGGTCCATTTTCAGCATCGTGTCGATATGGTCCCATTTGAGCATCCCCATCGGCTCGCGAGCTTCTGCATGCGTAACCTCGATCCCCCGCTTCTTGAATACTTCCAGGAAAACGTCCAGCGGCGCGAAGCATCCGTAGTCGACGGTCGTTCCGGCCCAGTCAAAGATTACTGCTTGAATCATGTCTCTTCTCCCACCTTTTTATCTTTTTTGCCAAGCCCCCGTTTTCTCCCTCAGCTTCTTCGTTCCGATCTCGTAAATGATCCGCACCAGCACGTTGGTCAGTACGATCAAGACAGACATGGCGGCAGCGGGAGCAACATCGCCCGCGTCATCCATGTTGACAATCGAGACGGAGGCCAACTTGAAATCGGCTGAGTAAAGAAAGACGACGGCAGAAATCGTAACCATGGAGTTGATGAAGTAGTAGACGGCGTTTTCCAAGATAGCAGGCAGGGACATGGGAACCGTCACCCGCCAGAAGGTGACGTAGAACGGAACACCCATCGACTCGGAGGCAAGCTCAAATTCCTTGTCCAGTTTTTTCAGCGCCGTCGTCGCGGAAATAAACGGCACCGCGTAAAAGTGAATCACGTTCGCCAAAATCAGGATGACGATGGAACCGTACATCCAGTTAAGCGGATTGTCGGGATGGTTGAAGAAAAAGATGTAGGCAAGACCGATGACCAGCCCGGGCAAAGCAAGCGGCAAGATGGACAGGAAGTAGCCGACCTGCCGCATTCCTTTCATGAAGCGCGTCTTTTCGATCAGGTACGCATTGATGAAGGTGACGACCGTCCCTGCCACCGCACTGTAAAAGGCAACGAGCACACTGTTCCAGAACGGCTGCATCCCTTCCCCGGCTACCTTGGAAAAGTCGTAGTGCGTGACCGTCATCGTCAGGTCGTACGGCCAAACCTTGACGAGCGAGGCAAAAATCACCGTGATGAGCATCAGAAAAATCGTCGCGGTAATCAGCGAGCAATAGACGAAAAAAGCGTTGTCGCGTCCGCGCTGCGGCACGATTTTGTACGGCGTGGACTTCGCATTTACGGATGAGTTTTGCTTCCGCTCCACGATCCGGTCCACGATGAAGGCGAGAATCGCCGGAAGAATCAAAATAATTCCGACCGTAGCCCCCATGGTCGTATTTTGTTGACCGATCACTTGCTTGTAGATGTCTGTCGCCAAAACGTTGAATTGTCCGCCGACCACTTTTGGCGCCCCGAAATCGGTAAAGCTGAGCGTAAAGCAGACGAAAATCGCGCTGACCAGACCGTATTTCACGTTGGGGAGCGTCACGGTCAAAAACTTGCGCAGCTTGCTTGCCCCCATCGTCTCCGCCGCTTCGTACAGGTTGTAGTCGGCAAAAGCAAGCGACACCGCGAGGATCAAATACGCCTGCGGGAAGGTGTAGAACAACTCGGACAAAATGATCCCGAGCGGCCCGTACAGCTCCACCTCAAATCCGGGAAAGACTCCGAAAAACCCGGTCGTAATGATTCCCTGATTCCCGAACAAATACGTCAGGGCAATCCCGTGCATCATCGTCGGCGCAAACAGCGGCAGCAATGCCACATAACGGAAAAATACTTTCCCTCTCATATTCGTCCGCGTCAGGGCAAAGGCGTACAAAAAGGCGAGCGTAACAGACAGGATCGTGGTGACGCCGGAAACGTACATCGTATTGACAAAAGACTGCACCAAGGCCGGAGTCTCAAAATATTTGATAAAGTTGGCCAGACCGATGTACTCGCCTGTTTCATTGATGAACGCTTTGCTGAACAAATCGCCAAGCGGCATCAACACGGTGATGAACAGCACGAGGACGATGCATGCAATCAACAGCCGCTGCAACCACTCATCCCGGCCCATTTTTTGTCTGACGGTTCGCGTGCTCATGTCAATCACTCCCCGTCTTCTTCGCCACCGCCGCCTGGTCAAACGAGATCAGATTTTCCAGCGGCAGCTCAAACGCTACCTGCTTGTCGCGCCTAAGTCCAAGGCGATGCGTCTGGGATACGGGCAAATCAATCGTCACCAGCTGCGGATGCAGTCCCTTTTGCTGATTGATCAACTGCATCGTCACACGGTAAAAGGAACCGCGAAACTCCATGTCGGAGACGACCGCTCTCAGGCTGTAGTCGGCTGGCGGCTCCATCAGGTTAATGTTTTCCGGCCGAATCGCAAACAGCCGATCTTGCCCGAGCGCACTGCCGCTGACGACGGATTCCTCCAAAAAATTGATCGCGCCCACAAAATCCGCCACAAACGGGCTGTTCGGCTTCTCGTATATTTCCTGCGGTGTGCCTACCTGAACGATCTCCGCGTTGTTCATCACTACAATCCGGTCAGCCATCGTCAGCGCCTCGTCCTGATCGTGCGTCACCATGATGGTCGTGATCCCGATCTTTTCATGCAGGCTTCTCAGCTCGCGGCGCAGCTTCAGCCGCACCTTCGCATCGAGAGCGGACAACGGCTCATCCAGAAGCAAAAAGTCGGGGGACAAGGCAATCGCGCGAGCCAGGGCGACACGCTGCTGTTGTCCGCCAGAGAGCTGGGACGGGTATTTGTCGCGGATGTGCTCCAGATCGATCAGCGCCAAAACTTCTCGAACCTTCGCATCCACCTCTTTTTTAGACATTTTTTTCGCCTGGAGGCCATATGCGATGTTCTGTCCCGCCGTCAAATTCGGAAACAGGGCGTACGATTGGAACATCATCCCGAAGTTGCGCTTTGCCGGCGGCAACGTGGTAATGTCCCGATCATTGACGAGAATTTTTCCGCCCGTTGGCTGTTCCAATCCCGCCAGTATGCGCAGCAGAGTCGTTTTCCCGCAGCCGCTTGGGCCGAGCAAGCAAATAAATTCGTTCTTTTGGATGTCAATATCGATCGATGTGAGAGCTACAAACTTGCCAAACGTCTTTCGGATGCCTTGGATGCTCAAATATGGCTTTGTCATACGCTCCTCCTTTCGCCTGTTGTCGGAAATGGGCTGTTGCATGTACGCCTTCATCAGCTTTTCGGCTCGCTCTTGGTGCTGTATCGTTTGTTCCATTCTTCCAAAATCGCCGGACGCGCTTTTGCCGTCTCGTTCAGGTCGTTGTGGATCAGTTGGGATAGCGGATCTTTCGTGTAGCCCTCTGGCAGTGTCGTGCTTGCGTTGTTGACCGTGATGATCGCGAAGTTTTTGTTGTACTCCTTCATCGCCTCATCGGAGATCGCCCAATCCAAAAACAGCTTCGCTTCCGGTTTGATCTCGGCTTTTTTCACGAGTGCATTGGCTTCTACGTCCCAGCCTGCCCCCTCTGGCGGGAAGACGATTTCCAGCGGTGCGCCCTTCTTCTTCTCGGTAATCCCCCGGTAGCCAAACGAGATGCCGATCGGATACTCTCCCGCTGCTGCCATCTTCGCAGGCTTGGAGCCGGAGTGCGTGTACAGCGCGATGTTGTCGTGCAGCTTATCCATATAGCCCCACGCTTCTTTGTCTCCGTACAGCTCGATCCAGGCGGCAACCGTGAAAAATCCGGTTCCTGACGACGCAGGGTTTGGCATGACGATCAGCCCTTTGTATTCAGGCTTGGTCAAATCAGCGTATGATTTCGGGATGGGCAGATTGCGCTTCTCCAGCTCTTTTGTGTTGACGACAAAAGCGGTTTCAAATGCATCGATGCCGACCCAATGGGCGGGGTCTTTGGAATCTTTGAACTCCGGCGAAATGCGCTCGATTCCTTTTGGCGTATAACCTTCCAGCACGCCTTGAAACTCTGCGCCCAAAAGCTCTGTCGCCGCGGTTCCCCAGACGACGTCGGCTTTCGGATTGTCTTTTTCCGCAATCAGCTTGGCGACGATGACACCAGTAGAGTCTCTGACGATGTTCAACTTGATTTCAGGGTGTGCGCGATTGAAGGCTTCCACATACGCTTTCAGCTGGTCATCCTCCAGAGCGGTATAGACAGTCAGCTCGGACGAACCTGACTTTGCCCCTGTCGAACCTCCGGATTGCCCACATCCTGCCAGCAAAGCAGCCGCTAGAATCCCCACTACCATAGAGCCAATCCACTTTTTCATCCTGAATCCTCCCCTTTGTTTCTGATCCATGCTCCCCTTCCAAGCTGCCTGACGGTAAAGACAAGACTAATTCCATGTGTGATTAGTTTGTTTTCCCGTTTTTTAGTTGTTTTTGTTTTTATTATATATGTAATGTTCTTAAAATTTCAAATATTTTTTGAAAAAGAAAAATCGAGCCAAAAAGCCCGATTTTGCGCGATTCTTTTATATGCATCCTTGCCTGCTCTGCTTGTCTACAAGGAAACTAGCGTCCTTTTTCGTTGCTCAAAGGTTGCGATATGTTGGTATCCTGACTGTTTCAGTGTATTTCTTGCCTGTTCCAGATAGCTGCCCAGGTGGTCGGGAAAGTGCGAATCGGACGAAGTCGTAATCGGCACGTCATGCTCTCGCAAAATGCGCAAAAAGCTTTCGCTTGGGCACATTTCCTTTACCGGATAGCGATAGTACAGCCCTGTGTTGATCTCCGTTGCGACATCGTGCTGTTTCAACAGCCCGGCGATCCGCCTGTAGAGCGGAACAAGCTCGGCTTCTGGCGGCCGATGACCGAACACTTTCAAGTTGTCCAAATGCGCCACGATGTCAAAAAGTCCGCTGGCTACCGCCTGCCCGACCACCGCAAACGTCTCCTCGTACAAATCAAGCAAAGACATCGCAAGGAAACACTCCTGCGTCTGCGGGTTGTCGAAGCCCCAGCCGCTGGCAAAATGAATCGAGCCAATCACATGATCCCACGGATAGTTGGCAACGAGCGGAGCGAGCACCTCTTCTCCCCCGGAAAAGTAGTCGGCCTCGATGCCAAGGCGCAGAGCGATCCCGTCCTCCGCCCAGACTGGTTGCTGGGAGAGAATAAACGAGACAAACTCGTCGATCGAGGTAGTGCACACCTGATCGAGCCACTCGCGCTGCAATCGGCCCAGCTCGTCATCCGCGAGATGCATGTGCTGCTCGAAGTACGGCTTGAACTCTCGAAAACGATACAGGTGATCGACCACGCCGACTTCCTGCAAGCCGAGCTGCTTGGCCCGCACGCGATACAAATCCAGCCACTCGCGGGAGAACGCGCCTTGCGCGACTCTTTTGCCCATTCTCGCTGCCATTTCCTCCATCCAGGCAAGCGAATGTCTGGGAGAGTCCGGCTGCTGAAAAAATAGCAACGCTTCTGCTGTGCGGGTGAGCCACCTCAAAGAATACGGCCCTTCTTCCAGATGGACGTGATAATCGACTTTCATTTGGCTTCCTCCCCGGGAACTTTGCGTCTCGAACTGCTCCAAGCTTGCCACGCAAGCTGCTGCTGGCGCTTTGGTGAAAGTTCCGCCTTTGTTGTTTTTGTTTGTTTTTATTTTGAAAAGTAGTTTTTTTGTGCTTTTTCATTGATTTTCTTTATTATAAAATCTGCCCCGCTGCCATACAATTGTTTTCGCGTAAAATGCTGGGCAAACAAAAAACCGGAAAGCTCCCATGGCGTTCCGGTTGCGTTGCTACGTTTTCGGGTCATCCCACATCTCCTGCGTCATGGCGACAAACGCCCGAATCGCTGCTTCCTGATTGCGTTCCTTCAAATAGATCAAAGACGTGCGCAGTTTTTTGGCAAAACGGTGGAGAACGACCAGCTTGCCAGCCGCAATTTCTTCTTCGACAATCGCCTCGCCCAATACACAGCACCCGGTCTGGCTCAGAGCGGCTTGCTTGATCCCTGCTTCGCTGCCGAACTCGATAATCGTAGTCGGCTTGAAGTCGATTTCGGCATACAGATTGCCGCCGATCTTTTCGACCATCCCGTCTTTGAGGAACGGAACGGTGTGGAGCAGCGTTTGCTTATCGCGCCCTGCAAGCAGTTCAGGCGCTGCCAGCAGCACAAAATCTTCCTCTCCGATCGGGACGACTTCCAGATCGGGGTTGAGGCAGTCGCCCGCTATAATTCCCACATCCGCCTGATGGGCACAAACCAGCTTCGTCGTCTCCACACTGTTGCAGGAGATCATTTGCAAGCGAACTTGCGGGTAGTCTTTCAAGTAGCGCCCAATAATGCCGGGCATGTAACGCGTACAGTAAAACTCCGGGCTGGAGACGACCAGCGGGCCATACGGGATATCCAGCTTCCGCAAGTCGTCATCCAGCTCCCCCATGACGGCGAGCAGACGATCCGCATGATGCTTCAGCAGCTTTCCCGCGGGCGTGAGGTAGTTTTGCCTGCCCACCCGTGTGAACAACGGTCGGCCGATCTCTTTTTCCAGTGCCTTGATTTGCAGCGTGATTCCTGGTTGACTGTACCCGAGCTGCTCAGCCGCTTTCGTCAGATTCAACTGCTCGGCTGCCACCTGGAACGTTCGGAGGTGACGCAATTCCATCTGTCCAACACACTTTCTTGAAAAAGATTTCCCTCATCGTACCACAGCGCCGCTCTCCTGTCTTTTGGAACGAATCGACCAGTCAGCACTCAGCAGGTGATTCGGTAAGGAAGCTGCGGGTGCGACTGAAAATGTCTTGGCTGACCTGGATCGCTTGCCGCCTCCACCGAGATCGGATGAATGGAAGCTCCCCTGTCTGTCGGGAACCATGGACGGCTTTCTTTGACAAGCACGAGAACCCCATCCTGGTCGCCGTAGAAACGAAAAGTGGTTGATTCCGGCTCGAATGCATTCGGAATGGGTATTGATTGTAAAAAAGCTGTGTACGTCGGAACATCAGGTACAGGCATCCCGATTTCCTGGATCGACAGCCAGCTAGTTTTCGCTTCGCTCGGAAAAGCCAGCATTTCCAGGATGTTGCCCTCAGGGTCCAAAAAGTAGAGCTGTTTGCCTTTCCATGTGTAGGACTGCATGATCTCTTGCCCGTCTTTGCCGCGCAAAACAAGCCCGCGCTGCTGGATCACTTTGGCTAAAGCGTCAAAGGCCGTCTCGGCAATCCCGCAGGCAAAGTGGTAAAACGGCTTTTCCGCTACCTGTTCAAAAACGAGCAGAGCGTCGCCCACCCGTACAGAAAAGGAGTGCTCCGAACGCTCGGAAAGCGGCATTTGCAAGACGCTTGTATAAAAGGCCAGCATCTCTTCCAGCATGGTTGTCGTTAGCGTGACTTTTTGCCATTTCACTGTCAGCTCACTTCCTTTCCCTTCCATATTAGCATGCCGGATAAAAGCCACGGCAAGCATTAGAAAACTTGGCTGCACTTGTACTGAATAAGCATCTTATACATTCTTATCTGTATAAAAAAGCAAGCTATCCAAACGAGAATAGCTTGCCTTGCCGCATATGTGCTTTGTCGCCTCAGGCGAATCGCTTCACCAAGTTCAGGAACAGGTCGATGGCCGTCCCGATTTCTTCTTCATCAATGTCGAACTCGGGATGATGATGGGGAAAAGCGCTCTTTGCGCCGCCCATTCCGACCAGCAAATACGCACTCGGCTTGCTCAGCGCGTAAAACGCAAAATCTTCCGCCCCCATAACTGGCTCTACTTTCGTCGCCACTTCGTCTCCATACACTTCGCGAATCACTTTTTCCGCAAACAAACCGAGATTTTTATCATTGATGAGCGGCGGTGTTCCCAAAATGTAGTCGACTTCTCCCGCTCCCCCGAACGTCAGGCACATTCCTTCTACCAGCTTTTTCATTTCCCGGAAAATGTACTGCCTCGTCTCTTCGGAAAACGTGCGAATCGTGCCTGTGATCACCGCTTCATTCGGGATGATGTTGTAGTTCGATCCAGCGGTCACTTGTCCGACTGAAATGACAGCAGGTTCTACCGGATTGATTTTCCGGCTGACAATCGATTGCAGACCAATCAACAAATGCCCTGCGATATACGTCGGATCGACTGTTTCGTGCGGGGATGAGCCGTGCCCGCCTTGCCCCTTGATCGTGATGCGAAAATCATCGGAGGAAGCGAGCATCGCGCCATGCGAATAACCGAGCTTCCCTTTTGGCAGAGCTGACATCAAATGCAGGCCAAATACGGCATCCGCCGACTCGATCGCGCCTTGCTCAACCAAGGCCTTTGCCCCGCTCGGAGACATCTCCTCTGACGATTGGAACAAGAAAAGAATATTCGCCTTGACCGCGTCCCGGTTTTCCGCCATCCACTTTGCTACAGCAAGCAAAATAGCCGTGTGTCCGTCATGTCCGCAAACGTGCGCCACTCCAGGCACTGTCGACAAATACGGCTTGTCTCCTTCTTCGTCAATCGGCAATGCGTCAATATCGGCACGCAGAGCAATCGTCTTGTGCCCATCTGTCCCTTTCAAATAGCCGACCAGATTCGGCGGCTGAAAATCGAGAATCTCGATGCCCAGTTCTTCCAACACGCCCCGGATATAGGCGCAAGTCTGATACTCTTCCCCAGACAGCTCAGGATAAGCATGCAAATGGCGTCTGTGAGCGACAGCCCACTCGGTAAGATTTGTTTCCACAATTGTCCGCATATGTTTCACTCCTCCTTAAAATGGTCCATAGCCAATCGCGTGCGCCAATATGACGGCGACGACTGCAATGCCGTATTGCATGAGCAAAAGCGGGAACAGCCATCTGATCCAGCTCAAGTAAGAAATGCCCGCCATCCCGACTCCCGCTACTGCAATGCCAGGAATCACGATATTGGAAATGCCGTCTCCGAACTGGAAAGCCAGCACAGCGGTCTGACGAGTGATGCCTACCAACTCGGACAACGGAGTCATGATCGGCATGGTGAGAGCAGCCATTCCGCTTCCCGATGGGATAATAAAGCTCAAAACTGTTTGGAAACCCAGCATACCAACAGCTGTCAAGGAAGGCGGCAGGTCCTGGATGACCGCTGCCGAATAGTACAGGATCGTGTCCATGATCTGCCCGTCGTTCAGCACGACGACAATCGCTCTCGCCACGCCGATAATCATCGCCCCCGCGAGCAAGGACGATGCACCTTTCATGAAAGCGTCCACCATTTCATTGGCGCTCAGACGGCCAATCAATCCGACGATGACCCCGAGCAGGATGAACAAGCCGGCAATTTCCGTGATGTACCAGCCAAACTCGATCACGCCTACGGCAATCGTGACGAGATTGAGCAAAAAGCAAGCCAGGATCAGCTTGTGGCGCTGCTCAAAAACCACATTTCCGCCAAACATGTCGCGGACACTCTCACGGTTGTAGAAACCGTAAATGCCAAGCTCCGGATTCTTTTTCACTTTCATCGCGTGGCGGTAGACAAAAATAACTGCCACCACATACATGACCACAAACACTCCGATGCGAAAGCCGATCCCCGAAAAAGGCGGCAGCTCGGCAATTCCTTGCGCGATCCCGATCGTAAACGGATTCATGATAGCCGAAGTAAAACCTACCGAAGCCCCCACCAGCACAATGGCAGCACCTGTCATCGCATCGAATCCGAGCGCCACACAGAGCGGAACCAAAATGGCGATGTACGGCAGCGTCTCTTCAAACATCCCGATCAACGAGCCACCTGCGGCAAAAAACAGCATCATCGATGGGATCAGCCATTTTTCCTTGTTGCCAAGCTTTTTCGTCAAGGAATAAATGAACGCCTCCATCGCCCCTGTCGCACTGAGAATGCCGTACGAACCGCCGATAATCAGCACGAAAAACATGATGCTGGCGGAATCAACCATTCCGGTATGAATGCTGTTCAAAAAGCCCATGAAGCCAATCGGCGATGATGCGGTGTACTGAAAAGAATCCGCCTGAACGACGCTGCGTCCATTCACGTCGATTCGGGCATATTCGCCTGCGGGGATCAAATAGGTAAAAAGAACACAGACAGCCAAAATTCCTAGCAACAGCACGAATACATTGATTTCCGTCAATCTGCTTAACGCTTTTTGCTTCAAGACAGCTCGCCCCCCTTGCCCTCTCTTTGTCTCTTGCCATGGTGTATTCGTTTTCATAGTAGCACCATTTGAAATAATGAAAAAATTACAAAGTCATATGTATGGCATTTCAAATCATTATGGAAGGAGACGGGGCGAGAGTGAATGAAGTGCTTGGGTAGCGCTTTGCAGGTTGCTTCATCGGTACTTTTGAAGCGGGTTTCAAGGAAAGTGTCAAAGGCAAGTACATAAAAGCTGGCTTGGGTAGCGCTTTGCAGTTTACGTCATCGATACTTTAGATGTGGCGAGGAAAGAGACGAATCGCTGTAGCTTCTTGGGATACCCCCTGTGGGTCTAGACTGCACGGCTCCGGGGAAAAAGCAAAACCGCGTCAAAAGCAGTAGCTCACGGAAAGCGGGCGCACGTTGACGCTTAAAACCGTGTTTCGCTTTTTCCTCGGAACCTCGGTCGGTATCCCAAAGAGCTTTCGCGGATT
>NZ_DOTK01000040.1:0-15686 GCF_003521185.1 Brevibacillus sp. | reverse complement strand
CACAAAACTTTTTACGCTCTCTAAATAACAAGGCAAAAAGCGAAGTGAGATTCACTTCGCTTTTTGCAGATCGATCTCTACATGTTGTTCTTTTACTTTAAAGATTTCACCTTTGGGGTCGGAGACTTGGTCGAAAAAATAGACGAACGTAACGATTAGTTCATTCTTTTCATCAAATTCCTCTTCTTTAATGGGTAAGCCTGTTGATGAACTCACATACGCGATTTGATAAATACCACTTTTCGGCTCAATAATGGTTTTCATCTTTTTAACTTGCTGCCCATTTAAAGTCTCAACACCTAGCTGTGTCCAAATATCCTTGTCTTGATACCGGTCAATTGTTTCTCTAAACAGCGATTTTTGGTTAGGGTATTGATACACCTTGGATTTTAGAGTGATTTTCCCCGGTTCTTTTACGAGTTTGTCGTCTCGGAAAAAACCATTTTGTGGGTTAAACCATTCTTCAGTAATTGCAATTGAGGATATACCTTTATGTTCAGTTCTTATCGATTTTACATGTTCGATCATTGATTGGGACTGAACTTTTTGAATGGGTACAGGAGTATTCGCAGAAACTGACGGAGCAATAATTCCTGAAAATCCAATTGAAATGGCCAAGGCCACTGAAGTGAGAAGCGAAGTTTTTACCACGGCTATTACCTCCCCTAAGTTAATTTCCCGCATACTGGTTAGACGTTCCAACTGGGGAATGGTTTCGTTTATCATGGGGTTATAAAGAACTGTGGATGAAATTGATCCTAAATAATCATAAAACGATGCTGCCATTACGTATCGAAATATTGAGATTTAGGGCGAATTTCCCTAATTTTCCCAGTAAAACAGAACCTTTTCGTTTTTCTCAAAAATCTGTGAGCAAATACCCACTTATTTTACCTGGCAGGCAGGGAAGGTTATACGACAGAACCATTACTTGGGGAGAAGATAGGGCAGCAGTTGAAACAAGCAGCTTGAAAGTTGCAATACGGGACAAAGAAAAAATAGTGTATGGAAGTTCAGTTTACCAACAAAAAGTGGGACATCGGTCATACAGAGGACGTTCAACAGGCGCTCATTGAAGGAAGATTCGAAAGAGGAGTCGCAAAGGGGTTAAAACTTTCTTCCGCTTGACTACAAGCATGTAAAGTACAGCCCTGCAACGTTGCGAAATAAACGCGTATTTGCTTGGAAGGGGGAGGTGGGAGGATGGAGGATCGCGAGTTGTCCGTTCTTTCCGAACTGATCGGGGAAGCTTATCCGCAGCTGGCAACGGTCGTCAACGTCGACGACTGGATGGCTCAGCGTTTTTCCGCACCGGCCGCGTTTTTGCTGACGCAAGGCATCGGGGAGACGGGCAGGAGCCATGCTTCCTATCAAGTGCAGTCAGAGGCGTGGATCGTGCTGCATTATCCGAAAACAGCTGGCGTGTACCAGAGGCTGTCGGACGAGCCGCTGCGCCAGCTTTTGCGCAAGTCGCAGTACAGCTATCGCGGTACGGCGTCGGATTTGTCCATCGACATCGACAGCTCGACATTGCGAATCTGGCGGGATAAGCGGGATCGCACGGAAATTGCGTTTCGGTTTACGTACGTCGTCACGGTGCCGAAAGCGGCGGAAGCGACCATCAACGAATTTGAGATTGAGGAGGGACGTTCCTAGTGGCAAAAAAAGAGCAGCAACCTGATGTTGTGAAAACAAAACAGGAGTGGATTTTGAGCGCCGCCTATCTGGAAGCCGAACGGTTCGAGGTAGCAGGCGCTCTTTTTATGGCGGCAGACAACGAGCAGCTGTCGGAAGGGCAAGTAAAAAATCGATTGACCAAATACAAAGGCGGGGTGTAAGCATGACAATTCAACGTGAACGGCCGGGCGTAACGGTCGAACTGATCGCAAAGGCAAAAGAACGAGTAGTACCAAAGAGCGGTGTTGTTCTGGTTCCGTACCAGGCAGAGTGGGGAGCGCCGGATGAACTGGTGAAGCTGGGCAGCTACGAGGAGCGCATGGCGCAAACGTTTGGCAAAGCGGATACGGTCGAACTGGCGGCAGAAGGCGGGGCAACCGTCCTGGCGTATCGCATGACGAACGGAACAGCGGCGAAGGCAGCTTACGAGCAGGCGAATGCCGTGCGGATCGAGGCGCTTTATCCGGGCTTGCTGGGCAACGACTTGCGCGTCGTCATCGTCGCTTCTACTTCCGAGCCGGGCAAAAAGGAGCTGCAAGTAAAAGGGCCGCTGCAAACCGAGAAGTTTTCGTTTGCGGATGCAGATGAGCTGGTGGCGAAAACAAGCCAGTCGCTTTACGTGCGCGTGAAAAAGCTGGGCGATGCGGCGATTGCCGTAGCTTCCGAAGCGAATTTGACAGGCGGCACCAGCGGGACAGCGGCACTCTCGGCAGCGGATTCCAGCAAGCTGTTCATGGCTGTTTCCGGTGCGGATTTTGACGCCATGTACTTGCCGTTCGACGATGCTTCCGTGCAGGCAGCGGCCAAGCAGTTTATGAGCGATCGCCGCAAGCTGGGCAAAAAGCTGAGCACGCTGGTCATTGGCGGCAAGGCTGCGGACGATGAAAACATGGAGAAGCATGTGGAGCGCTCTGTCGCGCAAAATGCCCGTTATGTCGTCAATTGCGCCATCGCTGGCCAGCACAACAATGGAAACACATATGGCAGCCTGCAGTGGGCGGCATGGGTAGCGGGCATGATCGCGGCGACGCCTGCGCACGAATCGTTGACGGCGGTTGTCGTGCCGCTGAAAAAAGCGCTGAAAGACTGGGGCCACACCGACATTTTGCAAGCGCTCAGCTCGGGAACCTTGGTCGCCACCCGTGACGGCGAGGTGTACATCATCGAGAGCGCCGTGAACACGTTGGCTGTTTTGGGTGCACACGAGCGGGAAGATTACGGCAAAATCCGCGTCAGCATGACGCTCGACCAGATCGTCAACGACATCAATGCAGTCGGCAAAAAGTACAAAGGCAAGCTGGGCAACAACGACCTGGGCGGTGCGGTGTTTGTGTCTGCGGTCAACGCTTATTTGACCGTGCGCGAGCAGCAAGGCGCGATTGAGACAGGCTGGACGTTTACAGACAAAAAGAACGGAAACGGCGATCGCCGCGGCTTCCTGCTGTCGGCCAAGCCATTGGATGCGATCGAATACTTTGACATTGACTGGGAGGTGCTGTAATTGGCTATTGCACGCGATATCAAACTGAAAAATTGCCAAGTTTACGATGAAAATGGAGATCCGATCTACGGAACACTGGAGGGCAAAATGGTCCTCAAGGTCGAGTACGGCGACACCAACCGTCTGCAAAAAGGGAAAATCCAGACGGTCAATGACTGGCATGTAGAGGTCACGCTGAAAATTACGGCTACCAACGCCGCTTTGAAATACTACTGCGTCGAGCAATTGACCCAGGGCAAAACGCCTGTGCTGCCGTTTTTGATTGGAGAGACGCTGGACAAGGAAGCGGGCAACTCCGAGCGCGTCCGCATTTCCAACATCGTGTTGAATCCGGAAGAAATCACGCTGTGGGAAGCGAAGGCAGACGGCAACGATCACGCTACCTACGACCTGAAAGGGATGTCCATCGACAAGCCGGACTACCTGGATGAATTGCCAGCTTACATCGAATAGGAGGAAGAGACATGAGCAAACTGCAAAAATATTTGGCAAAAGCGAATGAACAAGCGCCGCGCAAAGAGGTGGTTGTCGTCATCGACGGCGACGAGTGGAAAGTACGCCAACTGAACCTGTCCGAGCTGCGCGAATGCGAGCGCATGGCAGACAAGGGAGAAAAAACGGACTGGTTCCTCTACAACGACGCCCGAATCGTCAAGGCGACCGAGCATGAGTTTCCGTGGAACCAGGAAGAGCTGAAAAAGGCGTACAAGGCCGGAACGAAGTACGAGCTGGTGGAGAAAATTTTCCGCGACAATCCTGAGGGATACAGCAAGCTGCTCCAGGCAGTGCGCGATGTAAACGCAGGCCAGTCGGAAGAAGAGGCCATTGAAGAAGCAAAAAACTGATCCGATCTGACGGAGAGGCTTGGCACATGTGCCGCGCTTTTTTAAGAGGCCGGGGCCGTCCGTCGGATCTGTTGGAGTACGATGTGGACGCGTACAAGCAAAAGCTGTTCGTGATGGCTTGTCAGATGGTCGAGCTGGAAGATGAGGAAAGGGCCGGGTGAAGGGGCTTGGCTTTTTCCGATCCCGCTTTAGGATATAAAAGGAAGTTGGATGACAGTTAAGACAGGAGGTGAAATGAATGGCAACAGATGCTGCTAGATTGAAAGACACGCGTTCGGAAATGAAGCGCATGCTGCACGAAATGGGCGCGATGACCAAGGAAGTAGGCCGAGCAGGACGGGAAATGCAGAGCATGACCAATAAGCTCTCCGCAGGACTTAGTCGAATGAAGAGCGACGTTCAGAAAGTCAGGGCCAGCATGGATGAGCTGAACAAAGTGAAGCCTAAAGTCAAATTTGTAGACATTGCCCCCAAGTTTGACGACATGAAAAAGGAGTGGGCCAACTTAGGGGGACTCTGGAATGGTGTTGCTTTTGGCACATCGATGGATGGAGTCAAAACGGAAGCCAAGGCTGCGGGGCAAGAGCGGGCTATTTATGCAGGCAGTGGAAAAAGCGCTGCGGAAATGAGAGTTTTCGAAGAGATGGCCGCGAAATTGACAAGGCTCAATCCTTATCTGACCGAACCCGCGGCGATGGCTCTGATTGCAAAAAGCGGGAACGTCGATCCAAAAATGGTGGAAGAGGCAGCAAGACTGGCTGTCACGACTCGTCTTGCCGGGGAAGAAAGTGTAAGAATGATGACAGCGATTGGCGCCGCAACACAGGCTGATGCCAAACCTGAACAACTGGCGAATGCGCTTCAGTATATGAACAATGCGGGAGCAGGCAATCTTAGCCTCAAGCTGGTAGATTCCCTCGCGCAATTCAACACAGCGAATGGCAAAATGCTGAATACCCCAGAGAAACTGGCTGCCGTGGTCGGAGAAATCAGCCAGCTGTCCCTGAATAGCAAGGAGTTTGGCGCCCTGTTGATCAAGGGTCAGGAATATAACGCCAATGGTGGACTTGTACAGCTTCTTGCATCCAAATACGAAAAGCAAATTCAGGAGTCTGACCCGGAAAAGAAACTAACCGACGAGCAGAAAAAAGCCATGGCACAACAAAGAGCCGAGGAAGATTCCAAAAGGCTTGCTATAGGGCTGGCTTCTACAGACAAAGACGAGCAGCGAATCGCATTGGGAAAAATGATGATGCTGATTGCTGCCTCTTCGAACGCGGCGGAACAGCAAAAAGCCATGGCCAGTCTGGGCGGCGATTCGGGAAATATTGTGGAGAAGACGGTCAAGATTGCCTCCGGCGATATGAAGCCAGAGATGAATAACGAGGTAGATAAAGCATATGCAGCTTCATCCCAGGCCGACCCGTTTTTTGCTACGCTTCAGGCTCAGGCAGAGGCGAAGCATGAGGCGATGGACGCGATCGGAAAAGTAACTAGCGATTTGTCGGGTGTCACTGCGCTGGTCTCCAAAACAGCTGCACTTTTCACCGGCTGGTTCAACAGTTGGGATGAGACGGTAAGGAAAGGTGCCGTATATATGGTAACGGCTGTGACCGTCATTTTGACAGTCGGTGCCCTTGCAACAAACATCTGGACGAAAACGAAAGCTTTTTTCACTACGGTAGGGGGGCTTATAGCCAGAATAGGCAAAAAAGGAAAAGCAGCGGAGGAAGAAAAACCGCTCAATCCGGATGCAGGAGGAAAACGAGAGTGCTGCTGCTGTTGCTGCTGCGACGGTTCTGGCGCAGGTGGTAAAAAGGGGAATAAATCCAACAATAAGGGTAACAAAAAAAATAACAGCAATAAAAACAGGAACGGGTCGAACAAGTCTGCTGCTGGTAATGAAGCGAACAAGCAGACGGGAGGCAAACGCAATGCAACCGCAGTTGGTGCAGTCGCAGGCGCAGCTCCTCTTGGCATCAGTGCAGCTGTGCCAGGTGCTTCTCCTCTAGACATGATGCCTGAACTGCCGGACATGACTGAACTGGATAGTGGCGGCCGAGAGAAAGCGGATAAAACCGAAAAAGCCGGAGGAAAAGGCTCCTGGAAAAAGATCGCGAAGGCAGGATTGAGAAGGGTACCGCTCGTTGGAACCTTGCTCGGTGTTGCGACAATCGCCGGATCGGAAAATAAAGTGGATACGGCAGCACAAGTAGGTGCAGAAGCGCTTGGTGGATGGGGAGGCGCAGCTGCTGGCGCGGCGATGGGAGCTGCTGTAGGCTCCATTGTTCCGGGACTTGGGACAGCAATCGGAGGAGCGATCGGCGGCATCATTGGTGGCTTCGGAGGTTCTATGGCGGGAGGCGCGATCTATGACACAGCAAAAAATTGGTGGCAGAACAGGTCGCTTGCGAAAGAAGGAGATACAGCACAAAAGCAGCAGCTTTTCGGAAAGGAGCGGCGCAGGACACGCGCACCTCAAGCAGCGCCGCAAAGGTCAACTGCCCCTGCCTATTCACCAGCAGGAAATCCGAATGCAAAAACACAGAGCGTCTCCTTGACGATCCCACAACTGACAATTTCTTTGCATGCGGACGGTGTGCTGCAAGATATTCCGACGATGCTGAAAATGCTCAATGATCCAACTGTCAGCCAAAGAATCAGAGCGATCATTGAGAGGGCACTGTTGGACGCGCTGGAGACAAGAGGAGGAGTGGTGACATGATTCGCATGCAAGGCAAATACACACTGACATTCCCGGTCACTCCAGCCGAAATCCAATTTCGCGGCTACGGTAACGATGTCGAAGGCACCACGTCGATCACGTTGCTCGCCGCCAATCGCATCTCGGCCAGACGTCCGAAATCGATCAGTTTCGATTTCTTTTTGCCGGGAGACATTACAGCTCCTTACATCGAGGTCAAAGGCTACCAAGGTCCGAGATCGTGGCTTGCCGGATTGGAGCGGTTGACAGGATCAGAGGTGCTGCTGACGATCGACGAGTTGAATCTCGCCTGGAATGTGCTGATCGGGCCGTGCGATGGCAAGTTTCAGGGGAAAAACGTCGATTTTCACGGCTCGATTGAGCTGCCGCTGTTTGTAAAAGACGAATTTATTACCTGGAGCAACCAGACGCAGCTTCTCTCCCCTGGCGCCGTCATCTCGCGGCAGCAGTCGGTTCGTCCCAATACGAGCGGCAAGGTAGCGAAAAAGACGAAGAAGCAGAAGGCGATGACTCAGTCTGCTGGCAGCAGCCGGGCTGAGGACATGCGCATGCGGATTCAAAAAAAGCTGGAAGACGCACACGGATTTTAACGGAGATGATGAGATGAAAGTCATATATGGGAAGGAACAGACTCGATATGACCTTTCCCCGGCTGTCACAGAGCTGTCCTGGTCATCGTCCCGCGGGCAAATCGCCGGGCAGTTGAGTGTGCAAATCAAGGAAGCCCCGCCCCTGCAAGCGGCGGGCTTTTTGATGCTCTTTTCCGGCGATCAGCTAAAAGAAGCGCAGCAAATCTTCCACGGTCCGCTTGTCCGCCTCGATCGCGACGATCGGACTGGGGATTTGTCCGCGACAGCTTACGAGCTTGGCTGGTATTTGCAAAAAAACGAAGTCTCCCGCATCAAGCTGGACGGCGATGCCGGAACGGAGCTGGCGCGAGTCATCAAGGCGGCGGGCGTGAACATAAGCTGCCCGCCTTTTGGCTTCACGACCAAAGAGCGCATTGCTCCCCAATCATATACGGCTCTGTTCACATCGCTGACCGAGCAAGCGTACGAGAAAACAGGCGCCCGCTATTTCGTGCAGTACCAGCGCGACAAGCTGACCGTTTTGCCGGAGGGAGCAAACCCGATCGTTCCGCTGTTCAAGGCAAGCTTGCTTTCAACAAGCTCCACAGGCGAGAGCATCGAGGATGTGTACACGGTGGTGACAGCAGAGCGCTACCAGGACGACAAGGTGGCGAGCAGTGCGACGAAAGCGAACGAGAGCCTCGTCAAGCAAATTGGCCGCATGCAAAAGGTCATCGACGCCGGGGAGGACAAAAATGTTGCCGCTTTGGCAGCGAAGCAGCTTGCCGAGCTGTCCAAAATCCCGCTGACAAGGTCGATCTCGGTCCGTCATGAGGACGAGCAGGCGGCAAGGCTTCGCGCAGGCTGGCTGATCAAGATCATGGAAAAGAACAATCAGACCATTACCGATTGGATCGTCACCAGTTGCAACGCTCACTGGAAAGGCGGGCAATACACAATGGATCTGCAACTGGAAAGGAGGACGTAATCATGCAATCCGTCATTGCAAAGCTCAGGGGATATACACAGGACGGGCTGGTGAACACCCGAGGGGAGTTCGGACAGCTTTTGTCGCTCACGCCGTTGTCCGTCAAGCTCGACGAAGACCCAACGCCTTTGGAGCCGGATGAAATTGTCGCCTTGCGCTCTGCGGAGTTGCGCCAGGAGGACGTAGGGAAAAAGGTTGCCCTGCTTTCCTGCACAAACGATCAATACCTCCTGCTCGGGGTGGTGGAATGATGTTTCCCCAGTTGACGGGCACGGAAGACATTTTGACGGCGCAAACGGACGAGCCGATTCCTTGGACGTATCAGTTCGATTGGGAGACGAAGCAGTTGAAGCAAGGGCCAGATGGCCGCTATTTGCGCACGAGAACATATGCAGAATACTTGCAGGAGACGGTGCACAAAATTCTCCACACCCGCCGCTTTCGCTACGCGATTTACTCGGAGCGGTACGGGGTGGACTTTTTGGCGGAAAAAGGCCGGATGCGCTCCGGTTTGTCATTGCCGACGATCAAGGCGCAGACGGAGGAAGCGCTGGAGGCACACAGCGAGATTGAGCGCGCTGTCGTGCAGGACATTCGCTTTGCGGGCGGCCGGGTCATTTTGCAACTGGAGATAGAAGGAACAAGAGGCACAACCCGATTGGAGGTGGATGCATGGCAACGATAGACAGACCTGAAATGCCGATTTTGCGGGAGACGCCCGAACAGATTTACCAGCGGATCGCGAACCGGATGGCTGTGCTCGCGCAGAAGCGCGGGGAGACGCCGCCGGCTACGGGAGAGGGGGAAATCCACTACGATTTGGCCTACCCGATTGCCGAAGAGCTTAGCGAGCAGCAGCAGCTTTTGGAGTACGGCTTTTTGCAAGCCTTTCTTCCTTGGGCAGACGGTGAATATTTGGACGCGTCAGGCGTCTTTTTTGGCCTCCCTCGCAATGAGGGAGAAACTGACGATGCCTATCGTAAACGTTTGCTGGATCGAGCGCGCTCCGAAGAAGGCGACGGCCGCCGCCAGGACTATGAGCGCTGGGCGCGAAACGTTGACGGCGTAGGCGGAGCAGTTGCTGTGGAGAAGGCGTGGCACGATCTGTCGATTGATGTGTACATCACGGATGCGAGCGGTCAGCCCGCCACGGAAGAGCTGGCGAATACTGTGCGTACCAAGCTGGAAGACAAAAGGCGGGCTTTGCACGAACTGCGGGTGCTGCCAGCCAAGGTTTATCCCGTTTCGATTGCAGTGAAGCTGGCGCTGCGCCCCGATGCCGAGCAGGCGAAGATCGAGGAACAGATTGCTGCCCAAGTGAAAACGTATTTGAAAGGGCGTTCGCAGATCGTGTACCAGCAGATCGGGGCGCTCTTTTTCGTGGACGGGGTCGTCGACTTTGCGGATTACACGCTGAACGGCCAGGAAGCCAATCTAACCGTGCCTGCTGACTCTGTCGCTTCGCTCGCTTTGGCGGTGACGACATGATTCCAGAACGCTACAGGCAAATGTTGCCGCCGCAATGGTACGAGAACAAGGTAGCGGAATATCATTTCGAAGGCGCAGCAACTGCAGTCGATGCTTTTGCCGCGGAGCGGGAAGACGTTTTGCGGCAGTTCCATCCGTGGTCAGCGACCTGGGGGCTGGATGTTTGGGATTGGATTTACTTTGGTCAAAAGCAGCTGCTGGGTGTTGAGGAGCGGCGGAAGAATATACGGCAGAAGCATTGGGCGTACCTTGGCTTTACTCCAGGTGTATTGCGGGCGATTGGCTACAGTTCGTCAGCATTCAAGCAGGTACGAATGGTCGAGGATTTTGAAAAGAAAGTGATTCGGTACGTTTACCCGGTCGAGGACCGTTTCGATACCAAAAATGCGGTACAGGCCGTCGAGAAAATCCGGCCTGTTCATTGCAACGGGGTTGCGTTCGAGCCTGTGTCGCTGGAGAGAGTTGAACTTCGGGACGTGCTGGTTGTTGGAATTAAAGAGTACCACAAGGTCAGCGAGTTTCGTGTAGGGATGACCCCAATCAAACGATACGAGGAGGTGGTCGGATGATCACGCACAGTTATCTACAGACTATACGAAACGACCTGTTGGCGCGGATAACGGGAGGCGATATCCTGCTGAATAACACTGTTTCCGTCCCAATCCATGCTGCATCTATTTCGCAGCATCCGACTGCGGGTGTTCATGATGCAATTGCCTTAGAGGTGTCGACGCAGAACGTCACCAGCGTTTCGGTTATCACTAATGCAAAAATCCGAACGAGTACAGGGGTAGTCGTCGCAGAAAAGACGGCCACTATTGAAATGAACGGTGCGCAATTCGTGAACCTGACTTTCGTTGTCGATGTGAGAGGAGGGGCGTAAGATGTCATACAATGCCAAAATGGACTGGAAACAAGATGACCCAGTAACGGAAGTGGACATAAACCGTTGGGAACAAGGTATCGCGGATGCTCATGCTGCTATTGCAGTGCTCACCGCTGATGTATCGAACCTGAAAACTCGCGTGAACGTTATCGAGAGCACGTTGCCAGAAAATTTCTTGCATAACCACTTCAAGGATGATCTTTCTACGATTATCGGGATCAAGGTGATTCGGGGTTATTACAACAAGGCGCAAAGTAGGTTGGAGGTATAGCGGAGTGCAAACGAAGGATGCAAAAACAGTCGCTCAACCGAACGACTTTTGGAAAGGGGGAGGAACATGGCAATAAAGTCGATGTCTTATCCAGAGAGTACCTCTCAATCACAAACTCAGGTACTAACATTACCAAATCTCAAGAAGATAAATACAGTTACTGTAAATACAGGTACAGTTTCCTATTCGTTAACTGGCAATACCTTAACCTTTACTCTCAAAAATGGTGCAGTTTCGAGAACGGTTCAGACTGGTGGATCGGTCTCGCACTCAACGTATAAGACAGATTCTCGAACGTCTGTTGGCGATAGCGCGACGGGCTGCTCTGGTGCATACGGGAACGCACTGGCGGCATTACCCGGCGCAATCTATTACAATGATGGTACGTATTCCGGTACTCTTTCAAGGATCAGTACTAGCAACGGCAGCTGCACGAAAATGTTAGACTCTTGGTTCGCGGAAGTAACCGCTACATACGGTGGAACGGTATCGTCGGCGGATACTAGAACTTACGCATACTACTATCAATATAATGTCACAGTTGACTATGTGGATAATAGTCTCCCTTCCATCACATTGGCGCAGCCAACTGACAACCTTGCTTTGACCGAAGGCAGCACATACAAGTTGGAAGGCAGCGTGTCTGATGCAGACGCTGGACAACCCCTCTCAGTCAAGTATTCCATCGGCGGCGGACCGACGCAGAGTATCACACTCGGAACATCTGACGGAACAACAGCGAAGACATTCAGCAAAACGTTGACATACTCACAGGGGCGTTTCTGGGACGGGACGGCTGACGTTTCTGGCCTGTTACCAGCAGAAGTGTCCTCCATACAAGTGTGGGTGAACGATGGCAGCGATGACTCAGCAAAAGTGACTCGAAACTTCACCGCAGTGCAAGAGGATGGCAAGCTGTATGTTCCAGTCAATGTGGTCAGTAAGGCTCATCTTGTTTCTCAAATGGCTCAGCCTGTTCGTTTGAACAATGGGTGGCTAGTGGGGGCCGTTTATGATTTTACAGGAAAAACCATTTATTTATACAAGTCAACCAATAACGGAAAAGCATGGGCGCAATTGTGCTACGTGAGTAACGGAAGTAGTGACTTGACCTACTTCTCGATCGCATCAAAGGATAGTGTAGTGTGTATTGCATTTTCGACAGGAACCGCAGATATCAACCTTATCGCAATCGACGCAATCTACGCAACGAACACGAATCTATGGGGATTGAACGCAAGTTGGGTTCTGTATAAAGGTGCAATCGACTCGGGACAAACCGCATTTAATGGCATTGACCTAATAGTCAACTCTCACGGTTCCGAACTTTGGTGGGCAGCCAGCACGAAAAACTCAACACTCCCAAACAGTTTCAACATTCGCACTGGTTTCCTTGTATTTTTGTCGAACGGGACGCTTGATCCGTCGCCTGGTTCAGCTAGTCAGTTGACGTACTATGATGCTTCAGGTACAAACATCACCAGTCCATGTGTAGCGTATGTATTAGAAAATCCTGCGATCATTAGCGTATGGTCAAGTGCCCCAAACAACTACGGAATTTACATTAACTTTTATCTCGGTTTCGCCTGGGACCCATCCAATGACGGACGTGGAGTGATGATTTACGACGGCGGGGGCTACCCTCAAGCAAGTCCTCAAGCAATTACCACACCAAACGACAAACTGCATGTTGTTTGGCACGGTACAGATTCCGATAATACGGTTAGCCCTTACATTCGATACAGCAACTCAACAGACGCCATAACCTGGCCCGCCGCGCCGAGAAAGCTGGTAAAAGGACAGAACGCTAGCATCACGTCTGACAAAAACGGAAAGCTATCGATAACCTACGAAGACGGCGGCTATATCAAGCGGATCGAGTCAACGGACGAGTTCGTCACATATCAAGGTCCGTTTTTGGTCGGCGCAGGAACCAAGCCAGCGACGTTTTATGACCAGTCGTTCCAGACTGACTTCTCGGTGCCGCCAACGCTTTATCAAGCGGCCGGAGCAGTAAAATACTACGGCGTCCTAAACCCGAACAAGAAGCCTGTCGTCACGCTGACTACGCCTGACAACCAGACGCTGACCGAAAACGCTACACTTTCTGTAGCTGGTAGCGCACTGGATCAGGACGTAGACAACGCAGTCACCATCAAATACCGCATCAACGGCGGCACCATCCGAAACATCGCATCTGGAGTTTCAGACGGCAGCACGCCTCTTTCTTTTGCTCGCGATCTGAGGTACAGCGGCAAAAGGATGTGGGACGGCGCGGTCGATGTAGTAGGAGCTGACCTCGCGGAGAACACCGATCACACGCTGGCAGTCTGGGCCGAAGACGACAAAGGCGGCAAAAGCGCGGAAGTCACGCGCAAGTTCCGCGTGGTCTGGAACCGTCCGCCGACGATCAGCGGTCAAAACAGCGACCTTGGAACGCTTACGGAGCGGCCGACAGTCACGTATTCAGCCGCAGACCCGGAAGGCAACTCCTTCACCTTCACCGAGTACCTAAACGGCCAGCAAGTCAGGTCATTCGCCGGGACAGGTGGTCAGCAGAACACCTTCGAGCTGACACATGATGCATGGATCAAGCTTGATCTCGACGTACAGCACCAGTTGAAGATCGTTGCTACGGACAGCGCAGGCATTTCAGCTGAGCGCGTATACACTTTTACCCGCACCGAGACACATCTGGAGTTCATGCTGGACTACAACAACCCGGATGTCGCTGCCTTCTTCACAGTAGACGGCATGCCGGAGCGAATCCTGTTCACGCTGGAGCGATACTTGCCGCCCGACTCTGAGATCGAGAGTGTGCTGGTCACAAATAACTATCTCGATGCTACGCCTACCTGGGAAGATGCTCGCAATGCCGTAATCGGTGGCCGCGGCTACATTTTCACAAACAAGACGAAGACAGCAGCCGACTGGGCTATTTGCGTATGGGTCACCCTTGCCAAAGGTTCTGCCACGCAACGCGTCCACGTCTATGGATATGGGGGTGCTTTTGACTGATGAAGTTCAGCAATCAAGAGTCCATTACGGAAATTCGCAAAAAGCAGCAGGAAACGCCGGAACAAAAGATTGTCAGGCTGGAGGCGGAACTGGTCGCCGAAAAAAATGACAAGCTCACAATCATGGAGGCAACTGCTCAACTGTATGAGGAGTTGCTTTTATTGAAAGAGCAGATGGGAGGGACATCTTAGTGGCAGCAATTTACTACAGTTTGGTCAAGGCTGGCAGGCGGAAGATGGACCAAGTTCCCGCACATCTTCAAGAGGAAGTACAGGCGATGCTTGATGCTGAAAGCAGCACTGGTTAACCTAGTCATCCGGCTCATATCTTTTCGGGGCTAGGTAGCTCTGATCGTGTTGGCCGCCGCACATACGACAGTGTGCCAACTGGTTTGAAGCTGGCAGTAAAAGAAGACCTGGAAGCTATCGGGCTGAGTGCCGATGGAGCGCCAGTAGCATAGCGCCTTTTCCCAAGTGGAGAGGGCGTTTTTCATGGGGGAGCTACTGAGTGGCTCCTTTCCGTTAGCTTCAAATTTGTCTCAATGCATAACTTTAGTTAGAGGACCAGTTATACGTTATGAGCTTATAATCACATTTGCCCGTTGTAGGTTTTTTGCTTTTTATCCGTTGATGGAACGCCGTGTGCGATGAAAGTCGCTCGCGCGGTGTAGGCTCGAACGAAACCCCTCGTGGAGAGAAGGGGATAAGTCGAGAATAGCGATACCAGCCCGGCAGTTGGCACAATCACTGTTATGAATGCGAGTATTTTGCTGATTAGCTTCAATGAAGAATTATCAGAGGATACCTTATCCATTACTGATATCGATCAGCTCATTACCCACATTAACAGTCATACTGGAGCCAACTTAAAAAAACAAAATTGGAACCAGAGTATTGAATGGGATACAACCGATCCGGAAAAGCCCATTCTCAAGGTTTACATGCGTTATAATCCTGATACTTGGCATACCGGGTTTTTCTATCAAGTAAAGTTTGTTCCCGGGGCAGTAAAGGATAAACACGAGAACATAACGTATGAAACACCATTAAGTGGTCCATTTTAAAACGCCATCAACGGCCCTCGGGTAAAACCGAGGGTATTTTTTTATCACCAAGACCGAGAGCCAGCCCCGAGCCGACCGGGGCAATTTTTACTGCACCGAGGGGAGAGAGGAAGAAGAGCGAATGGACAACTTTATCAAAACAGGAATTGCTATCGGAGGCGCAGCAGCCTCTTTTCTTTTTGGCGGCTGGTCAGCATTGCTCAGTGTGCTACTCGCATTCGTCATTTTTGATTTTGTCACTGGTCTGATTGCAGCCGGAATGGAAGGAAAGTTAAAAAGCAAGGTCGGTATGATCGGCATTGCGCGGAAGTTGTTCATTTTTTGCATGGTCGCGATTGCCCATCTGATCGACATGTCGCTTGGTGACCAAAATTTCATCCGCGACGCGACGATCTTTTTTTACCTGGCAAATGAGCTGCTAAGCATTATCGAGAACGCGGGACGCATTGGCCTGCCCGTTCCCGAATTGATTAAGCGAGCAGTAGAGGTACTAAAAGGGAGAGGGGAAGGGAAATAACATGCAAATCACAGAAATGCTACTCACGAACCCAACGGCCAGACCAGGTACAAAGATTGTCCCGAAAGGACTGGTCATCCACTGGACAGCCAACGAGAAAAAAGGCGCCGATGCGGTGGCAAACCGGAACTACTTCAA
>NZ_DOTK01000038.1:0-56388 GCF_003521185.1 Brevibacillus sp. | reverse complement strand
GTCGCCCCCTCCTACTCGATTTTGAGCGGTCGGTTGAGCGATGCTAGGGGCGAAGGAGCGGGGCGATTCAGCTGCCGACGAACATGCCCTGGATGATCGGTTCCTTTTCCGAAAAGCGAATCGGGATGGAAATCGCCGTGTACAAGTTCACGGCATTCGACACTTGAAAATGCAAGTGAGGCTCGCTGGAGTTGCCAGAGTTGCCGCAACGTCCGATGATTTCTCCTGCCGACACGATGTCGCCGGGCTTGACCGTGATGGAATGCTGCTTCAGATGGGCGAGCAGGCTGAACTCGCCCTGCCCGTGATCGATCTCGACGAAGTTTCCCGCAGGCTGTTCCTCGTTCATCACGCCGACTGGCGCGTTGTCCGGCACATCGCTTGCGACCTTGACCACTTTTCCGACGCACGGAGCCACGATGGGCTGATCAAAAGCGTAATAGCTCTCGTTGACAGCAGGATCGCCGTGACAGGAGCGCCCTTCTTTCATGATCAAAAAGTCGTAGGCGTAACGCTGGTTGTCGTAGGCGTAGTGATAGTTGATCAGTTCGTTTTTCCCGCCCCAAAAAGTAAACCACGTTCCCTGAAAAGGCAGGCGGTACAGATGGCGGCTGCAAGCCTGGTCTGTGTCGGGATGAGACGTCAGGTGGGAAAGGCGCAGCCCGTGAATGATCCCGTCTGCATCGATGGCGGCAGACAAGCCCTTTTGTCCGTCGCAAGCCGTCCAGACGAAGCGCGTCATCGCATTCAGCGGCACGACAGACAGTGGCTGTTCCTCGTAGCATTCCAGATCGCGATGAAAATCGGCGGCGAAGGAAATAAATTCTTCCCTGCTAACCTCGTCCCGAAAAGCGCTGCTGCACATGTCATACAGCGCCGAGTATTGTCCGCTGCTCAAAGCAAGCGGGATGGCACGAGCCAGCGGGAAAAGCGGGTGAGCAAGCATCGAAAATCACGCTCCGTATGCAAAAAATCTCAACAGCTAGTACGAACCAGGTCGCGCTCAAGTTTCCTGGCGTGACATCCTCGGCAAAAAGGAACAGAGTCAGCAAAAAACCAGTACCAACGACGTGTACTGGTTTCCTTCAGCCATAAATGTCTGCTTATTTTTTCCACTGACCAAAAATTTCATCGATATTCAGCAGCATGATCAGCTTGTCATCTAGACGGGCAATGCCTTGCAAATACTTGCCCTCGACACCCGCCACGATAGGGGGAGCCGGTTCGATCAGGTGCTGCGGAATGTTCATGACTTCGGATACCGCATCGACGATGATCCCGATGTTCAGCCCTTCCAGCTGCAAGTCGACAAAGCGGGTGTCGTCTGTTTGTTCCAGCGGCTCCAGGCCAAACATTTTGCGCAGGTTGACGATCGGCAAAATTCGTCCGCGCAGGTCAATGACGCCTTCTACATACTCAGGCGATTTGGGGAAACGGGTGATCGGCAATGGCTTGATGATTTCGCGCACCAGCGCGATGGACAGCCCGTAATACTCACTTCCCATTTTAAACAAGATCGATTGGGCCGTTGCAGCTTCCCCCTCCCAATCTGTGCCGCTGTTTCGCTTTGTCAGTTCCATCTATACAATTCCTCCCCGGACCACTTTCCTATGTCTTTACCCATATTGTACCATGGACAAACCTGTTGGGCGGCATTTTTTCCATCTTCGTGCCCGGTTTGCCAAGCGAGCAATTTTTCTTAGGAGAAACAGCCATAATAGAAAACGAACAGACCAACAAGCGAAAAGGCTCGTCAGTCTGTTCGTCTGTTTTTTGGCGCATTACGGCTCGCGCAAGTCGTTGAGCGAAATGCCTTGCTCCAGGGCGAAATCAAAATCATCCACATCGTAAAATTGAACAGGCACGATATATTCCAAAATCCGATCCTGAAAATCGGGCTGGTCTGTGAGCAGCGGGACTTCAAAGCGTACGGACGTCAGCAAAAGCTGCGTCTCGACAGGATCAAATATTTCTCCCCACATGGCATTGTCCTCTACCTTGATGACGGTCAGCGTAACGCCGTTCGGAAAGGCAAAAGGAACTTTCGACCAAGGGGCAATCAGTCCTTTTTCCAGTCGTTTGCGATTGAATGGATCGGCAAAAAACTGGCTCATTTCCTGCATGATCCGGCGCACATACTGATCGTCACCGGAGTAGGGCATGATTGGCTCAGGACTCTGGATAAATTCGTCCAATTCATAGATTGTCGACGCGGGTATCAGATATTCTACTGGTTGCGATGGGACCATCAACTCCCCGTAGATAGCCAACATAATCGCTTCAATAACGAATTGTTTCGACATTTCGACAACCCTCCTCGTTACCATCATACTGAAATCGCGGAGTGACAACAAGCCCGGACAAGCTGTTCATGGCAGTAGCAGAACCGAGTAAACCGAAACGGAGGAACTATCCTTGGTTGATCCTGACTTCTTTTCTTCGCTCTTGCTGATTATCACCATCAACATCGTCCTCAGCGGAGACAACGCAGTCGTCATCGCGATTGCTTGCCGCAGGCTGCCTGCCGAGCAGCAGAAAAAGGCGATCGTTTGGGGAACGACGTTGGCTGTCATCGTGCGGGTAATTGCGACGATTCTCGCTGTGTACCTGTTGAAAATTCCTTATTTGTATTTGATTGGCGGGACGATTTTATTGTGGATCAGCTACAATTTGTTGCGCGAGGGAGACGATCAGGACGACATTGATGCCAGCGAGGATCTGGTTTCTGCCGTGAAAACAATCGTGGTCGCGGATATCATGATGGGGCTGGACAACGTGCTTGCGATCGCGGGCGCAGCCCAGGGAAACATTTTGCTGATTGTCATCGGGCTACTCATCAGCGTCCCTCTGATGGTCTTTGGCAGCCAGCTGATCCTTCGCGTGATGGAGCGGTTTGCTTGGCTCGTCTACTTCGGCTCGGGTGTGCTCGCACTCGCCGCGGCCAATATGATTTTGACGGAGGAAACGGTTCGGGCCTGGGTCGATCCGTATCCGGGGCTGGCTTTTTTGGTCAAAGCGGTGTTGGTTTTGGCGGTATTGCTGTTAGGGTACAGGCAGCGCTCAAAAGGAAAAGCGAGTTGACAAGCGGGAGGAATGAAGCGGGAAGCAGCGCGTTTGTGCTCCCCGTTTTTTGTGAAAAGGAAGTTTCAGAATAAACTTTACATTCATTGACAAATCCGCTTTCTATCTTATATGATTGAAAAAATTAGAAGAGTCTAGTTTTAGCTGAGGAGAGATGAGCATGTCATTGACAGAACAGACGAAAAAAGGATACTTTGGCGAATTTGGCGGAAGCTTTGTGCCGCCGCAGCTTCAGGAAGTGCTGGATTATTTGGCGGAGCAGTTTGAGAAGTACAAGGACGATCCCGAATTTAACGAAGAGTTCAAGTATTACCTGAAAGAATACGTGGGGAGGGAAAATCCGCTGACCTACGCCCGTCAGCTGACAGAAAAGCTCGGCGGCGCGAAAATCTACTTGAAACGCGAAGATTTGAACCATACAGGTGCACATAAAATCAACAACGTCATCGGGCAAATCCTGTTGGCAAAGCGCATGGGCGCGCATCGCATTATCGCGGAGACTGGCGCGGGGCAGCACGGTGTAGCTACCGCCACAGCTTGCGCGATGTTCGGCATGGAATGCATCATTTACATGGGTGCAGAGGACATGAAGCGCCAGTCCTTGAACGTGTTTCGGATGGAGCTTTTGGGGGCAAAAGTCATCGGGGTGTCCAAAGGACAAGGCCGACTGAAGGACGCCGTCGATGAAGCGCTGAACGACCTCGTGGAAAACTACGAAAATACGTTTTACTTGTTGGGCTCCGCTGTAGGGCCGCATCCATTCCCGACGATGGTCAAGCACTTCCAGGCGATCATCAGCGAGGAATCCAAGCGCCAAATTTTGGAGAAGGAAGGTCGCCTGCCTGATGCCGTGATCGCTGCGGTAGGTGGCGGAAGCAACGCAATCGGTGCGTTCGCGCATTACATCGACGAGCCTTCCGTGCGCTTGATCGGCGTCGAGCCTGATCAGGCACCGACTTTGAACGAAGGGGTTCCGGCAGTGCTGCACGGGTTCAAATGTCTGGTGCTGCTCGATGAACAAGGGGAACCGAAGAAGACGTACTCGATTGCAGCCGGTCTGGATTACCCGGGAATCGGCCCGGAGCACAGTCAGCTCAAAACGAGCGGACGAGCCGAATACTACACAGTGACGAACGAAGAGGTGCTGGCAGCTTTTCAGGAGCTGTCCAAGGCGGAAGGCATCATCCCAGCGCTGGAGAGCGCCCATGCAATTGCCCATGCCCTCAAGCTCGCCCCGACGCTTTCGCGGGAGCAGATTTTGATCGTCAATCTCTCGGGTCGAGGCGACAAAGACGTCGAGCAAGTGTTCCGTCTGTTGAACGAATAGTTGCCCATATAAAAGAAAAGAGCAGCCTTCTTCCAGCGAAGAGGCTGCTTTTTTATAACAACGTATCTATAGCGTTTTGACGATGGTCACGCTCATCCAGTCTTTGTCGTACAGGTTGATCTCAAAAGGAGAAGCGACCTCTGAGCCGTCCTCGTTGGTCAGGATGCGAATGATCGGCCGATTGACCGCGAGCGGATTGACCCGCGAGACGACCCCTGTATGCCCGGAACTGAGCAAGACGGTAGAGGAGATCGGAAAAATCGCGACATGCTGCAAGAACAATTTGAGCAGGTCGAGGTCAAAATACGTGTTCCCCGAAGCAAACAAATACTCGGTCGCATCGCTCGGCGAGTAGCTTTTGCGAAAAGGACGCGGGGAGATCAGCGCATCGTACACATCCGCGATCGCGACAATCCGCGCGTATTCGTGGATGTTTTTTTCACAGAGCTGACGGGGGTAGCCTGTCCCGTTGTAGCGCTCGTGGTGTTGCAGCGCACAGTGCGCGGATACGACAGAAATATTGTGCTGGCTGCGCAAAATGTTGAAGCCGTCTTCCGTGTGGTATTGCAGGCGCTGCCGTTCTTCGACGGTCAGTTCCTTGCGCAAGCTCCACAGTTCCTTTGGCACCTGCGTCATTCCGATGTCGAACAGCAGAGCGCCAATCCCCAGCTCCATCATTTGCTGCTGGTTGTAGCCTTTGGCCAGACCGACGACTCCTGCGAGCACAGCAACGTTGACGGCGTGGTGAAAAAAATAGCCGTCCATGACATGAAGATTGGACAAATTGACCAAAACGTCTTTGCGGCTGCTCAAGTCCTGCATAATTTCCCGGAACACCTTTTGAAAGGTGCTCCCGAAATCAGGAAGGGATGTGCGGCGCTTGATCTGCGGCTGATCCATCAGCGTCGTCATTGTTTTGTAGACGGTATCGACGGCTTCTTTGCGCGTCTCGTCGCGGATCGTGTCTTCGGGTATGATGTCTTCGGTGCGCTTGTCCTGAATGTAGAGCGTATCAATCCCCAATTGTTTGAGACGTTCAATGTAGCGTTCAGTCAGTTGTACACCCAGACCTAAGAGGACGTTTCCGTTTTCCTGAAAAATGCTTTTGGCAATGATATCTCCCGGCTTTACTGAAGTAATATGCAATTTTCTCACAACGAAAGCCCCAGTCCTTTGTCGATAGAATGTAAATAGTCCTGATTTTCAGTCACATCGTATAGTCTAATTCTATCATATGGAAAGACCGGGACACTACCGCTTCCTGTCACTTCGCCAAATTGTCGTTTTTTTCCACTTGTTACTGCTCGGCGGCGCGGTCGGAGCGGGTAAACCAGCGGAACGGATTCAACGACCAGCGCGGCTCGTGACGGGCGTAGCGCTCCTTGCGACGAGTCAGGCGCTGCTGCATCAAATCCATTTCAAATGTGACGCGGCGCATCTCCAGGCGCAATGATTCCTGCATTTCCTCGATATCCGCGATCTTTTGCAAAATGGTCGATTGCATGCTGTTCAAAGACGACAGCTGCGTCAGTTCCTGCTGAAACTTCACCAGCGTCTCGTGGACGGCAAGCTCCATTTCCCGCATGCCGGACTCCACCTGGGTGCCCGCACTGAAAGCTACAGCCGTTTCTTCCGCGCTGGCGCACTCCTCGACTGCCAGCATTTCTTCCGACAAACGGCCTTCATCTATGAGCTGTCGCTGAATTTCTTTCAGGGAGCTGTTTCCGCTATCTTTGCGCTCTTTTACTTCTCGCAGCAGGGCGAAGCCTGCTTCACTGATCAAATAGTGACCCTGCGGATTTTTCAGACGTTCCTTGACAGGTACGAACAAGTCCAGCCAGTTGCGCAGCGTACGAACGTGCACGTCAAGGCGATCAGCTACCTCTTTCGAAGCCATCCAAACTTGTACATCCATCCCGAATCACTCCTTTTTCCCCTGGGTATTCCCGGTGGACTCATTATAGCACCATTTTTTTCCGGGTAAGAGAGAATCGACAAAGGTTCTAAAAAGTAGTGGCATTTCGTCTGATTTGGACAGACCGTTGTTTTTTGTCACAGAGTCGCGAGCAGGACGAAATGGCTGCTTCCACTCATAATGGCCCGGACAGGCGCGTACATATGGAGGGAATACACGTCCCATACTCATGCGGGATGAGGAGAGGACTGGATGATGCAACCTGTCTTTTGGGTAGTTTTGCTTGCGGCCGCGCTGGCAAGCTGCGTGGGCGGACTGTTGCTTTGTCTGCGCGTCTGGTCGCAAAAGGCATTGTTCGCCATGATCAGCGCCGGAGCGGGCCTGCTTTTGGCGATTACGTTTCTGGACTTGATGCCGCACGTGCTCCAGGGCGCGAATATGCGGATGATGCCGTTTGTGCTCGTCGGTTTTGCGGCGATGTTTGCCCTGGAATTGCTCGGGAAAGCCGGAGGAGAAATCGGTTCGACAAGCATCATCGGTGTCGTAAGCGGATTTTTGCTGCACGCCTTTGTCGAAGGAGTGTCGCTTGTGGCAAGCTTGACGGTGGATTCGGAGGTAGGCATGTCCGTCCTTTTGGCTATGCTGCTGCACAAAATACCGGACGGGGTCACGGTCGCTTCCCTGATGCTCGCGGCTACAAACTCGCGGAAAAAAGCGCTCTGGGCCGCGACCTCCCTGGGGATTGCCACGATTGTCGGAGCTTGCAGCTTCGGAGTTGCCGAGCGTATTTTTCCGCCGAACTGGTCGGATGTGATGCTTGCGATGACCACGGGAATTTTCCTGTACGTGTCGGCCAGTCATCTGGTGCCATACATTGTGCAGGCGAGGCGAGCGGAATACGGTGTCTACTTTTTTGGTTCCGTCCTGGTCTATATCGTGTTGTCTGCTTACTTGCACGCGAATCATCTTCATGCATAAACCAGGGCGCTCCTTGCCAGCCTAATGAACAGAATGGCATGACAGATTGACGCAAAGGAGCCTTGGTGAGCATGAATGAACAAAATCGTAATCAAGTCGACGAAACCGCGCAGGCGGCGAGCGAGTTCCCGGTCATGGGAACTTCCCTGAATCCTTTTGACGAAGCGTGGGGGACGTTCGTTCCCACCCCGAGCGAGTCTTCGGCGGCGACCGAGTAGTTCGCCAAAGCTGATGAAGCCGATGTCGAAACGAAGCGTTTCCTGCTCTTTTCACGCGCCCCTCTCGTAACGAAGGACAAGATCGGTTATAATGGCGGGGAATAGCTTGGGAAGGGGCGAATACATAATGAATACACTGTTGCAAGGCAAAAATATCGTAATCATGGGTGTAGCGAACCACCGCAGCATCGCTTGGGGCATTGCCCAATCTTTGCACAACGCGGGAGCGAACCTGATTTTCACCTATCAGGGAGATCGCCTGCGCGAAAACGTAGCAGAGCTGTCTGCCAAATTGGGCAAGGAATCTTTGCTGGTGAACTGCGACGTGACCAAGGACGAAGAAGTGGAAGCAGCATTCGCGACGATCCGGGAAAAAGTGGGCGTCATTCACGGCTTGGCACACTGCATCGCGTTTGCCAAAACAGAGGAGCTGGAAGGCGAATTCGTCAACACTTCCCGTGACGGATACGCATTGGCACAGGATATCAGCGCGTTCTCGCTGGTAGCGGTAGCGCGTGCTGCTCGTCCGCTGATGACAGAAGGCGGAAGCATCGTGACCATGACTTACCTGGGTGGCGAGCGCGTGGTGCAAAACTACAACGTCATGGGCGTGGCAAAAGCGGCGCTGGACGCATCTGTACGCTACCTCGCGAACGACCTCGGCAAAGAGAACATCCGCGTGAACGCGATTTCTGCTGGCCCGATCCGTACGCTGGCGGCAAAAGGCATCCGCAATTTCAATGCGGTCCTGAAAGAAATCGAAGAAAAAGCTCCGCTGCGTCGCACGATTGACCAGACAGAGGTAGGCGACACGGCCCTCTTCTTGTTCAGCAATCTCTCCCGCGGCATCACGGGCGAAATTTTGCACGTAGACGCTGGCTACAGCATCATCGGCGGCTAAACGAATAACAGGCTCCCTCCGCTCGCATACTATACAAAAATGCGACGAAGGGAGCCTTTTTATGTTTCCGTTGATTACAAACATGGAAGAATTTTTGATTTACATGGGCGGCGGCTTTCAGTATTTACCTGCCCATTTCGGAGACGAAGCGGGAGGGGCGGGTCTTCCGGCCGAAGCGCTCCCGGGGGATACCGATACACAAACTGCGCCGGGCACGGGTAATCGCAACGTATAGGAGACGGCGTTCTTCTTCGATGGCGGTCGTCTGCCCTTTGCGCAGTTCATCCAGCGTGTACTCGTGAGGGAGAGCGCCTTCCACCAGGTCTGGCAGGAAGACATGGTCGTACTCCAGCCCTTTTGCCCGATGAATGCTTAATACGTGAACAGCTTCGCCCGGGAGTGGCCGCATATTGCGCCACTCTTTTTCTTGTCGCGTCATCTGCTCGATGTAAGCCAAAAAGTCGCTGATCGTGGCGTGCCGCTTGGCGGCGGCGAGAATTTGTTGCAGCTCGTCGCTCCAGCGTTCCCGGCCATCTTCCCGGTCACGGGCCCGCTTTTTCAAGTAGTCGCGCAGCTTTCCGTCTTCGTAAATCAGTTCCAGCGCCTGGGCAGGAGGGCAATCCTTGCACGCGGCGAGAATGTCGTTGATCACTTGCATATGCTTGCGCTGGTACGGTTTGAGCTGTGTCAGGTGCGGGAGGATATGCAAAACGGGCTTGTCCTCCAAAATGGATTGGCTGCGCACGGCATTCCATGTCTCGCCGGAAATGTACAGCGTCGGCAAGATTTCCCTGAGCGCATCCGTGTCGTCCGGATTGAGCGCCAGCCGCAAGTAGTGCAAAGTCCAGCGAACCGTCTGACGCTGGTAAAACGACTCTTCCTCCTGGGTGTAGTGAAACGGGATGCCCGCCTCGCTCAACCGCTCCAAAAGCGGGCGCGTCGACTCGTTTGTCCGGTAGAGGATGGCGCATTCGCCTAAAGCCGTTCCTTGCTCGCGCCGATGGATGATTTCATCCACGATCCGGGATGCCTGCTCTTCTTCGTCGTCCGGTTCAAACAAAAACGTGTCGCCTTCCTCGCGGTGGAACGAACGGCACGCCTTGTCCCAGCGGGCGCGATTGTGGCCGATGAGCGAATAGCCGAGACTGACGATGGAAGAGTGAGAGCGGTAGTTCACTTCCAGTGTAATCGTAGAGGCTTGGGGAAAATCTTTGGTGAAGCCCAATATGTACTGGGGATCACTGCCGCGAAAGCCGTAGATCGACTGATCGTCATCGCCAATGACGCACAGGTTGTTTTGCGGTGCGCACAGCAGCTTGACCGTCTCGTACTGGATGCGGTTAATATCTTGAAACTCGTCGATCATGACGTGGGTAATCCGCTCCTGGTAGCGCTGCAGCAAGTTTTGATTGTCGCGCAAAAGCTCGTAGCAGCCGAGCAGCATGTCGTCGAAATCAAACCATTGGTGCTTTTTCTTCGCTTCCTCGTAGAGCGGATACAGCTGCGCCGCCCGCTTTTCCGCATCGGTCGCCAGTTCACGGTAGGCAACCTCACGCGGGAGGATGTATTCGTTTTTCCAGCGGCTGACGATGCCGAGCGCTTCGGTGATGTCAGTTTCTTTTAAGGCAGCCAGCTCGTCGTGTCCGAGCAGCGACCCGGTTTCGCGCAGGAGCCGCCACTTTTGCCAGTCTTTTTTCAAAAGCCGCTGCTGATCCCAATTGTTCGGCTGATGGTGCAAGAGCATGCGGTAAAAAATACTGTGAAACGTTCCGGCAATCAGCTCGCGGGCCTGACCGGACGGAAGCTGTCTGGCAATGCGCAGACGGATTTCTTCCGCGGCTTTCGTGGTAAAGGTCACGACCATGATCCGGTTTGGCTCCACACCGAGATCTTTGATCAGGTGGGCGGTGCGCGCTGTCATCACGCGGGTCTTGCCGCTGCCGGCTCCGGCGAGAATCAAAAGCGGCCCATCTGTCGCATGCACAGCCTGCTGCTGCGTAGGATGGAGCGGTTGGTCAAGCTGTTGCTCCGCCAAGTGCGCAATCGTCTTTTTCGGCATGAAGCGCTTGCGAAAGACCGGGGGCTTTGGCGGAGGCGGAGCTGGTGTGACGCTGCTGCCAATCGTCCGTTTTTTCGGGAGGCGAAAGGAACCGATCGTTGTGGTGTCGGTTTCCGTTTCCGTGCGATCGTCTTCGCCGGATGCTTTTTCCGTCGCGCGGCCGAGCGAATCGTCAGCTGGTGCGCCAGTTGCAGAGCTTGTACCATCTGCATCTGCTGGCGTATGCTCTACAGCTGCGTCAGTGCTGGCGACAGCAGCGGTGCCAGTGACGATAGGGTGGAGCGCAGCCGCGGCCGTCTCGTCCAACGCTTGCAGCCACTCAAAAGTGGCAGGACTGTTTTGCGGCAAAAGCGGACAGTCTGTTTCCAGCGAATGCGCGAAATAAGGCTCAAAGCTGATGCCCGCAACCAGGCGCAACGGGGAGCCGCAGGCCGGACAGCGAACCTTGTCCTGTCGGGCTGCCATGCGCCAAAACGGTATGCGGTTGTAAGTGTCAGGCTGCAACAGGATGGGTTTGTTGTCTAGTAACGCATAGTTCATGTAGGCACCTCGAAAAAACAGCTTCTTTGTCAACGGTCTGACTGTGGAAACAAGAAGTGCCCCCTGGCTTGAAGGGGACACTTGCCAAATGGTGTTCGCTATGACTGGGCGTGCAGCAAAATCGTGTCCTCCGGAAGTGCGGCCGATTCTTCCTCATCCAGATGGGTGATCGCCACGCGTGTGATCCGGTGATTTTCCAACTCGCTAATTGTAAACAGATAGCCTTCGTACATGACGGCTTTGCCTGATGCCACTTCTTCGTTCAGTTGGCTGTAGAGCCAGCCGGCAATCGTATCGACCTCATCGGAGACGATCTCGATCGTCAGAAAATCGTTCAACTCGCTCAAGAGTGTTTTTCCAGAAACCGAGAGGGCATTGCTCGCACTTTCTTCAATTTCAGGCCGTTCATTTTCGTCAAATTCATCCTGAATGTCGCCGACAATTTCCTCCAGGATGTCTTCCATGGTCAAAATCCCTGCTGTGCCGCCATACTCGTCGATGACGATCGCGATTTGCGAGCGGCGCTTTTGCATGAGCCGCAGCACGTGGCTGATTTCCATGGACTTTGGCACCGTAAGCAGGGGACGAAGGAAATCGTTTAACTCGGCTTTCCCGGTTGTCAGCGCCGACAGGAAAAAGTCGGAAGTGTGCACGAAGCCAATCAGCCTGTCTTTGTCTTCATGGGCGACAGGGAAGCGTGAGTGGCGGGATTCCCGGATGATTTGCAAATTTTCGTCAAACGTGTTGTCATCGTACAAGCAAATCATGTCGATGCGCGGGATCATAATTTCCCGGGCAAGTCGTTCGGAAAAATCAAAGACGTTGTCCACCAGGGCCATTTCTGTCTGGTCGATGTGGCCGCTCTTATGGCTCTGATTGACCAGCAAGCGTATTTCTTCCTCCGTGTGGGCCGGGTCGCTCTCCGTAGCAGGCTCGATGCCCAAGCGGCGGATGAAGAGGTTGGCCGCTCCGTTCAAAAACCAGATGAGCGGGTAGCTGAGCTTGTAGAAAAACATGAGCGGAGCAGCTGTCCAGAGCGAAGTCGCTTCCGCTTTTTGAATCGCGAGCGATTTGGGTGCAAGCTCTCCGAAAACGATGTGCAAAAACGTAATGATAGCAAACGCGATGGCAAGAGAAACAGGGCCTACCATATACGGCGGGAATTGAAAGTATGCCATCATGGGTTCGACGTAATGGGCGATTGCAGGCTCACCAACCCAGCCTAATCCAAGCGATGCCAGCGTGATGCCGAGCTGGCAGGCAGACAAATAGGCGTCGAGCTCCCGGGTGACCTTTTGCGCGTAGTGGGCACGCTTGTTGTTGCCCTCACTGACGAGCTGGGCCAAACGAGTTTGGCGAACTTTAACCAGCGAGAATTCTGCTGCGACGAAGAAGCCGTTCAAAAGGACCAAAAACACCACGAGCAGCAGATTCAGCGTAATCTCCCCTATCGGACTCTCCAAGCGCACCTCCAGCCTTCCGCGGTGCGAAAGGTGGAGAATTCACCTCCGTTACGCTAATTGTATTTTAAATGTACGAACCAAAAGGAATAAACATTCGTAACTTCCTTGTTACAGGTAAGTATACCAATAGGTCAACCGAAGAGTCAAAACGTTCCGATTTGCCCGGGCGCATTTTGCACATTGTCCGGACATACGGGAATCCCTCGATTCATACACATAAACGAGCAGTTGTCCGAGGGAGGGGAGGCGTGTGTACTGGCTGCAAAAAAGCGTGGCGATCGTCATGGGGAGCGTACTGGTTGCCATTGGCGTCAATCTGTTTTTGGTGCCGCACCGCCTCATGGACGGAGGGATGATCGGGATCGGGCTGTTGGCGACGTATTACATGCAGTGGCCGCCCGGGATAATCATGATTGTCGTCAGTATTCCGGTGTATGTCATCGTGTTTTTTTACGATCGTCGGCTGTTTTTTCACAGTTTTCACGGGATGCTGATCTCAGCCTTTTTGATCGATGTCCTGTCCGATTTGCGCGATTTCAACAGTTGGTCTATGGCGATTTCGTCTGTAACGGGGGGCTTGCTGATCGGCATGGGAGTAGGCTTGATGCTCGCCTTCGAAACGAATACCGGAGGAACGGATCTGGTAGCGCAATTTTTGGCCCGGCGCTTTCGTCTGCCTGTGGCTTTGCTGATCCTGGTGATTGACGGTCTGATCGTGGCCTGCTCGCTGCATACGATCGGACTTGTGCGCACCGCCTTTTCGCTGCTGACAATCGTCGCCGTCGCAGCCACGACACACATGTTCAGCGGGATCGGGCGTCCGCACCCGCCCTATACCATCGTTGGCCCGCTGCACACTTTGCGCGCAGAGCGGAGCAAAGAACGGTTGCGAGCCTTTCCTGTCTTGCCGGTTTTTTACAGGAAAAGACAACAGCTCGCATCTGTACGCGCAAAACAAACCGGAAGAACCAGGGCAGGGGAAGCAAAGTTTTTGGAGAAAATAAATAGGAAAAGGATGAAATGAGGGGCGAACATTGTGTCTACACATACACCGCAAATGATTACGGAGCGGGTCGGCTATTTTCCCGGTCACGTAAACATCGGGTTGGTGATAGGGGAGAGCGGGGCCATCCTGATTGATTCCGGGCTGGAGGCGCAAACGGCGAAGAAAATCAAAAAAGGGCTGGACGCGATAGCCCAGCCCTTGTGCGCGATCATTCAAACACACGCTCATGCCGACCACTTCGGAGGAAACGCCTACCTGCTCGGATGCTGGCCCGAAGCCAAAGTATACGCACCACCGCTGGAAGAAGCGATCATTCGCTATCCGATTCTGGAACCCATCTACTTGAACATGGGAGCAGAACCTCTTGCCGATTTGAAAAACAAGTTTTTGCTGGCGCAAGCTTCCCGGGTGGACCACCTTCTTCCATTAGAAGGAACGATTGCAATCGACGGTGTGCCTTTTACGATCCTTTCTCTGCCGGGGCACAGCTATCAGCAGGTCGGTCTGATCTGCGACGACATATGCTTTGCAGCCGACAGCTATTTGGGTGAAGAAGTATTGGAAAAGCACAAATTGCCGTTTCTTGTGGATGCGCATGAGACGATGAACAGTTTGCACAAGCTCCTCGCGACCACATGCACAGGATATTTGCCAGGTCACGGAGCGTACACCACCTCCTCTCAAGGTGCGGTGCACAAAAATATGGAATGGCATGAACGGATTTACGCTGTCATCGAAGACATTTTAAGAGAGGAGCGCGGAGTAGAAGACGCTCTCGCCCTCCTGTGTGAACGCTTGCACATTTCCATAGAAAACGCCGGAAGCTACGCCTTGTTTCGGACGGCTTTCATGGGCTATCTCGTCGGACTGGTAAAAGAAAAGAGAGTGACCTATCGGTTTTGTGCCAACAGATGGTTGTGGAGCACGGTTCAGGATGGACCAGACGAAGAAGAGAGATAATCGGCAATTTCGGCCAATTTATGCTCGGCTGCTTCCCGAACGGATTTGGGGATGAAAAAAATCTCTTCAGAGGTGTTCATATAAAATTTTGCTTCCAGATACGGATGGCCCAGCTTGACTGTCATCTCGCCTTTTCCAGTGGACGAGGTGGTAAAATTGGTGGGAATGCGCAGGAAATACGTGCTGCTGCTGGCAGAATCGTACATGACGACATCGTACGTGGGCATGCCGTCCCCGCCTGATCGGTGAAACCCCTGCTGTCTGAGCATTTTGTCGACATAGGAGAGTGGCTGCACGACACCGGTCAGGGTCTTGTTTTTTAACCGCATGGACATCCTCCTCGGCTCAACCTGTGAGAAATTCGGGTTTGCTACCATCCTATGTGCGGTGGGCAGATTTCAGACTTGAAGAAAAAGAAAAGAAGGAGTGGAGAAAATATGCTGTTGCAAGCAGACTTACATACACATACGAAGGCGTCGGACGGGACCTGCGAACCTGCGGAAAACGTGCGCCTGGCGAAAGAAGCGGGACTTGCCGCTCTGGCGATTACCGACCACGATACAGTGGCGGGCGTGGCAGAAGCGATCGAAGCGGGAGCGAGGCTCGGGGTGGAAATCATTCCGGGCGTGGAAGTAAGCTCGGTAGGAAACGGGCAAGACATTCACGTGTTAGGCTATTTTGTTCCATATGAGGATCAGGCGTTTCAAGAGCGACTTGTGGGCTTGCGAGAAACGCGCCACCAGCGCAACGAGTTGCTGATTGCCCGCCTGCAGGAGCTGGGTATTTCGATTACGCTGGAAAACGTCTACCGCCGCAAGCAAGGCACAGATAAAAACATCGGTCGCCCGCATATTGCCGAAGAGCTGATCGAGCTGGGCGTCGTGGCCACAATCGAAGAGGCGTTTGACAAGTATTTGGGCAAAGGGGGAGCGGCTTACGTCAATCCTCCGCGCATCTCGCCTCAGGAGGCGATCACGCTGATCAAGGAGGCGGGCGGCGCGGCTGTGCTGGCGCATCCAGGTTTGTATGACGATGACGAGCTTGTACGCGAGCTGATCGTCTTCGGGCTGGACGGCATCGAAGTCAACCATCCGGACAACGATGAGCTGCAAAAGCTGCGCTACAGCAAGTGGGCACAAGAGCACGGCCTCGTCGTAACAGGCGGTTCCGACTTTCATGGCTGGCGCGGCGAGGAGCCTTTTCACGCCATGCTCGGCTCGCACACGGCGCCGACAGAGGCGGTAGAGCAGTTGCGTGAGATTGCTCGGAGGCGGAAGGGGTAATTGGAGCAGATGGGTTTATATGTTGGAGTGAAAGGTAATAACGCAGTAGTTTAGTCTGCCTGTTGGAGTGAAAGGTAGTAACGCAGGGGCTTGGCCTGTCTGTCGGAGTAAAAAGTAATAATGCAGGGGCTTGGTCTGCTTGTTGGAGTAGAAAGTAAGAACACAGCAGTCTAGCCTGTGCTGGTGGGGTAAAAAGTAATAACGTAGGGGCTTAGCCTGTCTGTTGGGGTAAAAAGTAATAACGCAGGGGCTTAGCCTGTCTGTTGGAGCGAAAAGTAAGAACGCAGGGGCTTGGCTTGTCTGTTGGAGCAAAAAGTAATAACGCAGTAGCCCCCCTGCCTGTTGGAACAGAAAAGTAGAAAAGTAGCCCCTTATCCGTCAGACGATTGGCTGAACCGGATGAAGGGGCTTTTTTGTCTGGCAAATTACATATTGCCTTGTGCCTGGGAAATGTCGGCAACTACCGTGACTGGCGGATTACAGAACCGTCAGCAAAAACGCCATTCCGAGCCACAGGCAGAGCGGAGTGAACAATCTGGTGTCTTGGCGGCCGAAGACGGTGTGCCGGACTTTTTTAAAGAAGCCCACGTAACGAAAGTCGCCGACAGCACGCAAGAAAAAAACGGCAGTACCGAAGATGCAGCCCCATTGAATCAAGGCGGGCGCAATCAGCGGCGCAAGATAACCGCTTTGTGTGAGCAGCAAATAGTCGGCGAAAAGCAGCAGGCCAGCGACTATGAGCGTCCCGATCTTTCCGGGACGAAATAGCGGGCGGGAATCGTGCGCAGTAACGGGGATGGCCGCAGTGCTTCCCCAACGGCCGCCGAATGCCCAGTACACATGCAACAATGACAGAACGGCCAGGATAATCGCAGTAGATAAGACGACGAATGTGGTCATGCGAGTGCCTCCTTGGTGAAAGCTTCGTGGACATTTTTTTGCAAAAGATACGTAAGCGTATGTTTCGGGCGCGAGAATCCCCCTGTGCAGGGAGGGGGCTGAAAGGGACGTTCTCAGGTCGTCGGATAGAGCCATATGGTCATCATCGTGCCTAGATCGAGGAAGTTCCGCAGAAAGGAGGCTTTCATGTGTCAGATGAAGCTGTACGGTACATCACCGTGCCCAGCATGAGGAAGTTCGCCGCAGATAGGGACTTTCTCAGGTCGTCAGATGGAGCCATATGGTCATCATCGTGCCTAGATCGAGGAAGTTCCGCAGAAAGAAAAGATGCTTTCATGTTGTCAGATGAAGCTGTACGGTACATCATCGTGCCCGGCACGAGGAAGTTCACGCAGAAAGAAATGTTCTTATGTTGCCGGATGGAGACCATACGGATCATCATCGTGCACAGCCCTACCTCTACGAAGTCTCCACAGCAAGGCAAGCTTCACGTTGTCCATTTCAAAAAATGCTGCAACGGCGCAGCGATGTCAAACGGCTCGTCCAGCTCCCCGCGCACCAGCCAACCGATGTAGACGAGGTAAGCGAGGTGAGCGCGGGCATTTGCTTCGTCCGGGGAGAGTCCTTTTTTGGCATACAAGGCAGCTACGTAGCCGATTCTGCGTTTTTCAATCCCGGCAACGCGCTTGCCCAGCTCCGGGTTTTGCTTGGCCCAGGCGTACATCGCTGCTTCCGTCTTGCGCTCGGTTGCATATACGAACGACAAGAGCTGCTCCAACGTAGCCTGCTCGGCTTCCGGCGCGGAAATGATCCGCTCCGTGGCGTGCAGCTCCCAGTAGTCGATCATGGCGTGCAGCAAATCTTGGCGGTCGGCAAAATGGTGGTAGAAGCTCCCTTTGCTAATGGACAACTTCCGCGCAATGGCTTCCACGCGCACAGCTTCCACTCCCGCCTCCGCCAACGTATTCAGCCCTGCGCGAACCCAATCTTCTCGCGTATATTGCATGCTTCACCTCTAAAAATACGGTTGCGTATGTTTTGCTTCCATCCTAATTCAGATGGCAAAAGTCGTCAAGAGCAAAACGCCCTCCGCCTGCTTTGACAAAGAGGGGAGGGCAAAAGAAAAGCTCAGGTTGCTAAGAAGGCGACCTGCCAGTGGTTTATGTAGCGCAAGGAACGTCTGTGATGCCTGGGGCAACGCATCTATCGCAAAGCTTTGACCATCGCGATATGCTCAATGCCCGCTTCATCAAAAACGTCTCCGTGCGGCTCGTAACCGAGCTTTTCGTAAAAACGCTGCGCGTGCGTCTGGGCGTTTAGTTTGAGGCTGTCGAAGCCGAGTTCTTTCGCCGCGTCTTCCATCACGAGCATGATCTGGCGGCCAAGTCCGGTTCCGCGTTCGCTTTGCAGCACAGCGACGCGCTCGACTTTTCCAACGCCAGGCGTGTACGGACGCAAGCGGCTCGCTCCGACTGGTTCCTGTTCGTTGTAAGCGACGAAGTGAACCGTGCCGCTGCCCTGCTCGTCATGCTCATCGATTTCCAGCTCGGCAGGAACCTGCTGCTCGTCGATGAACACTGCTTTGCGCACCGTGAGCGCATCTTGCATTTCTTTTTCCGAGCTTACTTTTTGAATCGCATAAGATTGTTGTTTCACTGTGGGGACACGTCCTTTGCTGGTGGCAGTAAAAAGATCCCTCCCGGCAAGTCAGGCTCGCGAGGAGGGGAAGAGAAATGCTTTATTTGTTCAAGAGGAATGTCTGGTAAACGCTCCAGATTCCGTCTTCCAGTTGATAAATCAGGTGGAAGCGATCGATCTCGCTGGTCAAATCGATTTTGGCCATGCTCAATTGTCCGGTTACATCACGCAGCTCATCGTCGGACAGATCGCGCCCGATGGTCAGATGCGGAACGTACGCATACGTTTCCTTTTCCGAAACACACTTGTTCACGATTTGCTCGTGCAGTGCGGTAAAAGGCTCTTTGTTTTGCACAGCCAAGTAGATCACGTTTGTTGTAGGATGGAAAGAAGATACCCGATGGAAGTGCGCTGTAAAGCTCTCCGAAGAAGAGGCAACCTGCTCCAGGTGACTCACCAGTTCTGGCAGCTTGGCTTCATCGAGGTCAAAAGCTTCTTTCAAGCGGATATATGGAGGGACCAATGCGTATGCCGGGTCATAACGCTTCCGGTAAGAGTTGGCTACTTCCTGCACCTTGCTGGATGGAAAGACTACGATACTGTACAACATAAGAACCACTCCTCCTTACTATCTATCATGCTCTACAAGAAACTATTTTAACAGAAAATTCTTCATTTGTGTAATGTTATGCGCCGATCCGTATATTCCAGCCGCGTCAGGAAACACTGTGTAGTGCAAGGAGGTGCCGCGCTGCATGTACACGGCCATGATGATTACATTCATTTTTCTCGTCCTGCTTTTGTTGTCCGTCCTGACCTTCACCATTTTGACAGCGATCCGCAAAGGAGAGTTCGAAGAAGCACTCGTCTCGCCTTTAAAAGATGAAGGTCCCAAGGAAGAACAGCCACGGTAAGTTTACCCGTAAAGCGTCCGTAGCATGCGCGGTAAATTTTTCTGCCAGTGGCCCCATGTATGGTCACCCTCGAATGTTTCGTAATAGAGGGTGGCTTTTTTCGTTTGCAAAATCGCCCGCAGCTCCTCGTTGGCTGCGTACAGGTTCAAGACGCCGCGAGAAGAGTTCACGGCTGTTTCTTCTGTCCCAATCTCCAGGTAGAACGTTTGGGACACGGTGAGATCAGCTTGGGCGATCCGGCGGTTCAACTGCTCGTCCACAGCACCTGACTGGCTGGCAACTTGTCCAAACGTATGCGGGTAAGCAAGCGCGGTGAACAGCGAAACGACGCCGCCAAGCGATTCACCCAGCAACGTGCGTCCGTTGCCCAATGGATGCGTGGAGTAATGCGAATCAATGAAGCTGACCACTTCATCCGCGAGAAAACGGGAATAGGCAAGATGCTCTTTCCCATCCGGATGGTAGCGGTCGAAGCGTTTGGCTTTGTCGACGGGAAGAAAAACGGCGAGCAGATCAGGGATTTCTTTGTCCGCAATCATCTGATCCAGCAAGGTCGCCATTCTGCCCATTGCCAAGTAATCGTCGCCATCCTGCACGTAAAGAACCGGATAGGAGTAAAGCGGCGAGTAACGTTTCGGGGTATAGACAATCAATTTTTCCGGCGTTCCGAGCAGCCGGCTGTCCAAGACGATTTCCTCAAGGGCCACAGCAGTGTCCTCCTTCTGGGTGTTCTTCGCAAAATTTATTATACAGGAGAGCACATAACCTGCCCAATGCTTTCGTGTGCTCCCGCGCATCGTCGCGAGCTAGTTTGCCCTTCAAGCATTTTGCTGTGGCTCGGCGGAAGGGCGAATTACCAATTATTTGGGCGAAAGATTGTCGCAATTTTGTCACCATGTGATACTATGGTAGGAAACGACTTCACTCGATTTGTGGAAGGGGTTGTCTCTTATATGAAGAAGCAAGTACACAGCATCGAAGTCAGAAACGCTGCTCTCAACCGTCTGGCAGAACGTGGCGTCACGGTGGAGGATATCGCTGAGATTGTCTATCTCATGCAGGCTCCCTATCACCCTGGCCTGACGATAGAACCGTGCATCGAGAGCGTAAAAGCCGTCTTGGAAAAAAGGGAAATGCAGCACGCCATTTTGGTAGGCGTTGAGTTGGATACGCTGGCGGAAAAAGGACTGTTGTCCGAGCCGCTCCAATCGATCATCGCAACGGACGAAGGCCTGTTCGGATGCGACGAGACATTGGCACTAGGCTCCGTCTTCGGATACGGCAGCATCGCAGTTACCACTTTTGGTCACTTGGACAAACATAAAGTGGGCGTCATCAAAAGACTGGACACCAAATCGGAAGAGGGCCGCGTCCACACCTTCCTCGACGACCTCGTAGCCTCCGTGGCCGCAAACGCCTCCAGCCGCATGGCTCACCGCATGCGGGATGAGCAGGAAGCAGAACAAGCCCGCTTGGAAGCCGAAGCCCTCAAGCGCGGGGAAGCCAAGCTGCGCGTGGAGGAAAAGGCCGGGGGAACCGAGCAGGCGGGGTAAATGCGTTGCTGCGTAGGTTGGCGGTTTTGATGGTTGAGAGGATTTAGGTGGCTTGGATTGTTACCTACCTATCTTTGTGTGGTTGTTTTGGGCAGGGATTAGGGAGGTAGGGGGAAAGCAAGGAAGAGCAAGGAAGCGGAATTTTGTTGGCGGGATTGTGAAAAGCCTGTCGGTCTTGAAAAGGTAGTAGATGGTAAAAAGATAGAGTGTTGTAAAAATCTAGTGAAGATCCAAAAATAGTAAATTGTATAAAGTAATCAAGAGCCATTTTTTCGTTGGTGCTGTTCCCATTTGGGCTGCCGCTTGCAGGAGCGAGTGGCAGGAAGGGTGGGGAGAGGAGCGGCGGGNNCGGGGGGTGAGAGTAGGGGGAGGGGGAAGTTAAAGTGTTGGAGTAGGGGAAGAAGAGGGATAAAGAGCAAGGACAAGAGCAATGCGACGGCACTCCCTCCCGACCCCCACTTTTCATTCCCCAAGCCCCAGAATTGATGAATGTAGCAATGATTTAGGAGGGTACTTAGAAAAGGAGGGCAGTCAGTAACAACTTGGAAAAGTAGAGGAGTGGAGGGCGAGGAAAAATTTATCGGTTATTTTTCAGCAGAAAGGGGAGACAGCTTGATTTTTACAGGGGGTGAATACGCAATAAAGCCAGGTTTTAAGCGGGCTTTTCAAGTTCTTTTGGTCAGAGTGAAAAAAATTACAAGAAATTATTCATTTCCTCTTGAAATCCAATTTAGGATGCTGTATAGTAATAAATGTGATCGACGTCCGGTGCGATTGGGGCCCTTAGCTCAGTTGGTCAGAGCGGTCGGCTCATAACCGATTGGTCGTAGGTTCGAGTCCTACAGGGCCCACCATTAAGTGAGTACATACGTTTCACAAGGTCACATACATATATACATATCCCATGATCCGGTAGCTCAGTTGGGAGAGCACCATCTTGACAGGGTGGGGGTCGCTGGTTCGAACCCAGTCCGGATCACCATACATAAGACGTTGAAACCCTTGATATTCAAGGGTTTTTCTTATGTCTCCGACCATCCACCCTGACAACATAGTGCCTACATGTTGTCGCTTGACAACATTTTGACAACCTTTATTCGACTAAAGTCATTTTGAGCGTTTCTGCTTCATCATTTTTTCGAAGTTGTCAGCCGCATCTTTTTGCATGTCCGGCATGACATGGCTGTACACGTCCATCGTGATCCCCACGCGGCTGTGACCCAGGCGTTCGGATACGACTTTGGGATGCTCCCCCATTTGCAGCAGCATGGTTGCGTGCGTATGGCGCAGATCATGAAAGCGGATAGGAGGCAGGCCACTTTTCTTTGTGATTCGCTCGTAATGTCTAAGCAGGTTTCGTGGGTCTTGTGGACGTCCGTCATCGTAGCAGACAACCAGATCGTAGTCCTGATAGCCCTCGCCGTACTCGAAACGCAATTTGTTCTGTCGAGCTTTATGCCGTTTCAGCTCCTGGAGCACAAATTGGGGAATAGCAATCCGTCGCTTCGCGCTTTTGGTTTTGGGTTCCTGGAAGATGATTCCCTGATTGGCTGGCCGGTATAGAGTTTGCTGGACACTGATTTTTGCTTGTTCAAAGTCAATGTCCTTCCAACGTAAGCCAAGTATCTCGCCACGACGCATACCGGTATAGATAGCCAATACAAACGCAATGTGGTACTTGTCCTTTTCAGCAAAGGACAGGAACTCGTTCGCCTGCTCTGGTGTCCATGTAACGATTTCCTTTTGTGAAAGGCGTGGGGGATCAACATTATCCATGATGTTTTTAGGAATCAGCTGCCACTTTACTGCTTGGTTCAGAGCCTTCTTCAACACAGCATGAATGTATTTGATATAGTCGGCAGATAAATCTTCCTTTTGCAGCTCAGTTAGATACTTCGTCACATGGATCGGGGTGAGCTTATCCATCTCAAACTTTCCGAGAGCCGGAATGATGCGGCTGTTAATAACCGTCTCGTGATTGGTGTAACTCGACGTGCGCAAAGATGATTTCGCATGGTTCTCTAGCCAGAACTCCAAATAGCTGGACAAAGTTTGTTTTTTGGAGATAACCAGTTCACCAGTATCGTATTTAGTTATCATCTCTGCGCAGGTGATCTCTGCCTCTTTTTTGGTTTTGAAGCCCGACCTCGTAATTTGTCTGCGTTTCCCTGTTTCATCAGTGCCAAGTGTTATTGCAAAAGACCATGTAGATCCACGTTTTCGGAAATGCCCTTTCATGTAAGCTCAACCTTTCTATTCAGCGCGAAGTCCTGTTTCAAAGAAAAAGAATCTAAGTAATCGATTCGTTTCCTGATAATTGGGGTTATTCCAACTGCTTTGTTAGTAATTGGCGAGAACTCTACCAGATCACCATTAATAACCTTATATATTTTTGTTCCAGGAAAAATTATTTTGAAGAATACAGAATCGAGATGAATTTTTCTGTCAGAATCCGCGCGGTAGGCATCCACAATATTAATACTGTCTTTCCGTCCTAGAGAATACTTTGTCATTAGGTAACTTACTAATCGCCAACGCAAGCATTCATAAGAAGCTCGAATTGATCTAGCGATTTTAAAAAAGCTGTATCTGTAACCGATCATAAGATTAATTACTGACTCAGGCAAAAGTAATTCAGCTGCAAAAGCATTCGCTTGGAGTTCAAATTCATTAATAGTGTTATCTAGCATGTTATCTGCTCGGTCAACAAATTGAGATTGTTTGTTTCTATGAAGGAAATAATGCCCCAATTCATGAGCTATCGTAAAGTTCCGACGTTCTGGTGAATGGTTGCTATTATACACAATGGTTGTTTCATACTCATCGAGGACAAGCATCCCACAGAAATTCTCTTTCTTAAATGGAAAGTTATCTAGTCTTATATTTTGAGCTGAGAGGAGTGTTACTAACATCGCGTCGCAGCGGTATTTCAAAGCGTCGTAACCATTGCGAGCGTAGTAATCTATATACATGTTGTAGGCTAACCGAATTGGCTCATCAAAAATTGGAATTTTTGTTGTATTCACTTTGCCTTACTCCCCTTTTCTATCCCTTTCTTTTAATATCCGTTGCTTTCTAAGCTGAAAATAGTCTTCAAGTTCACTTGCAAGGTCTTCTTTTTCTTCTTCAGTAAGATCGGGATTCCCAGCCCTGAGCCAAGCTTTAATACTGCTTGGAGTTTCAGAGGTTTTAATAGATGAATCTTCTGTTCTACAAAGGAGATAATCTGTATTAGTTTTAAGAATATCAGCTATTTTTTCTAAATCTGCACTAGAGGGAGTAACTCTATTATTTTCAATGTGGCTGTAATTTGCCCTCCCCATCCCAAGCTTTTCAGCCATTTCTGCTTGAGTAAATTTAAATCTTTTCCGTAGGCTCTTGAGACGATCACCTAACGTAGTCATAAGTAAACCCACTTTCAAAAAAAGATATTTAAAATAACTTGACGATATTGTAAATATCATTTATAATCAAAATCACAAACTGGAGGTGAAAAAATGAAAAGAGAGCTTCTACGACATCTAAGGGAAAGAATTGGAAATAGACCTGAAGTGGCTCTGAAACTTGGGATTTCAGTAATTCATTTGAGAAAGTTAGAAAACGGTGATGTTAATCCTAGTATTAAATTAATGGTTAAGATATCTAACTTCTTCAATGAATCACCTGAAGATTTATTTCCAGATGTAATGGAAACTCAAAAGTGATATTTACAATATCATTCCTTAGTTACAGTATATGTTTTTTGTGTGATATTGTCAATATCGCAATTGGTTATTTGTGTATTTAAAATATACATTATTTTTTTGTGTATAATGATATTTTAAATAACAAATTTTATATTTTTGATATCTTTAATATACACACGAACGGAGTTGAAAAAATGTCACTAACTAATACTGAACTGCCAATAATTCTCACGGCCAAACACATCGCCAACTATCTTCACATCTCAGAACGTCGCGCCTACGAGTTGATGGATCTAAAGTCATTCCCACTGATCCGCCTAGGCCGTAGTAAGCGAGTGAATCGGGAGTCATTCATGCGGTGGCTGCTGGAGAATGAGAATACGGGGGCTTGCTGATGACGATGAACATTCGCGTGGAGAGTTGGATGGGGCACCCAATCCGTTTTGTGGAGAAGGAGCCAGGGGAGTGGTTTGGCGTGGCGCAAGATGTTGCCAGGGCTTTGAATTACAAGCACACCCCACATATGCTTCGGTTAATTGATTCGGAAGAAAAAGATGATGTCCACTTAACGGACAGCATCGGTAGAAAACAAAAGATGGCAGCGATCTCGGAAACAGGGATATACGATGCGGTTTATAACAGCCATCGCCCGGAAGCTAAGGAGTTCAAGAAGTGGGTGAAGATGCTGCTCAAGCAACTGCGCCAGCAAACGGGACTCGAAGGATTTCAGGTATTCCGCATGCTTGATAAGGAGCATCAGAAGGAAGCGATGAGCCGATTGAAATCCAGTCTGGCACAACCTGTTAAGGTGGATTTCATCAAGGCAAACACCATTGCCAATAAAGCAACATCGTCGGCCTTCGGGCACCCCAAAATGATTAAGAAAGAGCAAATGACTCCAGCGATGCTGGTTCATCGCGAACAGGTTCTGGACGACACGGTTGATTTGATGTCAGTCAACGAAAAGTTTGGGTTGGGGCTGTCTGTTTCCAAAAAGATCTACGGAAAGTACCTGGGCCAATCGAGCTTGGCTCAATAACTGACCCCAAAATTGGGGTGAGTGAGGGGAGGTGAGAGGGATGGAAGGTGGAGCAATATTAAAAACTCCTCAAAAACCGCGCATCAAATCCTTTTCTGAGGAAGAAGCCGCGATTTGTAAGGAGTTGGTCGAAAAAATTATCGGTTTGTTCGCAGAATCAAACTTAACTTTCGACGAGGCGTACAGAATTCTTGAGATCACCAATGAAACGCTTTTGTATCGGTCTAGGTTCGTTCGTTTTTAGGAACTGTGAACTCGACTGTCCACTGTGTGCCACTAGCGTGGTAAGTGGATAAAAATTCATTCAATTCAAAAGCGACATTGTTTGGGAAGCTTGCGCCGCAGGCTTGGCATCGAATTTGAGAATTTCTGTCATAGCGGACACGCTCAACAAACTTTGAAAAATGAAGGTTCATTGTAGATTCGCACTCACCACATTTGAAGTTTACAAACATGATCTCACCACCTTCCTGTAACTGGGAGTCTCGACAACACCAGTATTCGACAGGAAAGGGAGTTTTCCTACAACGAAAGGAGACAAGTGGAATGGAAGAGCGTCGTATATGGGATGAGGCGGAGAGGTTGCGCAAGACAATCCATGATGGCACACAGACAGTAAACCAAGCTCGTGAGCAAACATTCACACCAGCATTTCCAGAACTGGAACTGGCGGTCACAGAATTGCTCAACGCAAGGACGTCTATAGGGATTCTCGCCACGATTTTGAGCGACAAAACCACTAGCGTATCAGGAGGAAATATCTACAGCCGAAAAGTCGTGATTGCGGACGAAATGGGCCTGCACACAGTTCATCAGTTCTGCTACCAGTCGCCAAGTGGCGAGAGCGATTCTTTTGGACTCAGTAAAGATAGCGTCAATGAGGTGGATATCAAGAAGTACATGCAGTATTTGGAGGGGAGGAAAGCAAAGGTATGAATCAATTGTCATTACGCGAAGCCCGACTGAACTGCCGATTGAGGTTGCAAGAGGTTTCGAATAAAACCGGAATTTCCGTCCCAACTCTCAGACGCTGGGAGGCCGATAGCAGGGAAATAACACGCAATGCGATTTACAAGCTCTTAAGTTTGTATGGCTTTACATCACTGAATCATATTTATTTCGGCCCAGAAGCTGATCTTATGGCACTGAGGCAAGCGGTACTGATGAATAATCAGGAACTGATTTCCTTAAAGGAAATGGGTCAGGAACTAGCCTAAATTTGAAAGGGGGTTGGAAAGAGAATGGAGAACCTGGCTACCCCAGCGGAAATGGTCGAGGATATCTTGGTCGACCCCGTTTTGCAGACGCGTATCAGTGCAGAGGCTTTTATCGGCCTGCTGATGATGGCGAACGCGCCAGAAAATGAAAAATCCACCTGCTGCGAACAGGTGGAGTAACACCGTCATTTCCCCGATCCGGCAAGACAAGTGGAAATGACAACCGATCAAACGGAGGACAAGCCTCGCTATTAATCATTATAGCGAATGTTACAAAAATGTATACATAAAAGTTTGTCCTCCGGCAAAAAAAGGAGGGATAGAGCATGAAGAGGGCTGCGGCTGGTTTTCATGAGTTTATGACAAGTGTGGATGCAATATGTCAAGCGCATGGTATTAATCGGCAGGACTACTCGAATCCAGCAGAATTGTTTTATGCGATGTGCGCAGCATTCTCGGTGGATACGCTTCTGTACTTGGATAAACGGTTGGGTAATGAATATTTGCAGGATGACATACCAGGGATGATACACCAAGCGGTTCGCAGAAGGCTGCGAGAGCTGGGGCTGATCAGCCGGGAAGGAGTGCTGCCAGCATGAACATTGCAGAAAAGTTTGTAGAAGTAATCCTGCGTGCTAACCAAGGTGATGTGGAAGCAAAACTAATTGTCGGACTCACCAAAGTAGTAGTCGATGGCATCATCACGGAAGACCAGTTGCAAAAGCTGGTTGACGTGTATCAAACCCAAGGAAGGCAAGAAAGTCATGCTTTGCTGGAGCAGTTCCTGAGTCAGAACGAGAGTCAAAAACAACAGGAGAGGCGGGGCGCATAATGGTTTTGGAAATCATCCATGGCACGATGGATGAGAATATCACGAACGGGCAAGCGGAATCGGGGGGAGAGAACCTTGAATACAATCATGCAGCACAGTCTACTTCTTGATGAGGCGCCTCTCGTCATCATTCCCTCCCTCGCAAAGAGGATCGGGTTGAACGAGGCAATAGTGATCCAGCAGCTGCACTACTGGTTGCAGAAAAGCGCGAACATTCGAGGTCGTCGGAAATGGGTATACAACACCTACAAGGAATGGCAAGAGCAGTTTCCGTTTTGGAGTGAAATCACCGTTCGCCGTATCCTGACTGGGCTCGAAAACAAGGGGATCATCGTCACAGGAAATTACAACGAGATGAAAGCTGACAAGACCAAATGGTACTCCATCGATTACGAAAAATTGAGGGGTGTGATCAGTCCATCTGATCAAAATGATCAGTCCATGCGATCAGATCGATCAGTTGCGTGTGATCAAAATGATCAGAGCAATACCAGAGATTACTTACCAAAGATTACTACAGAAGTAGGAGGAGTAGGAGAAGGAGAATACGCGCAGGGTGTGATCAGTCCCCCTAAAGCAGACCCAATCGCCTTCTACATGCAGAACATCACCGCATCCATACCAACGATGATTATCCAGGACATCGATCAGTGGATAGCAAGAGGCCATTTCGATGAGCCGGAAGAGATCATTGTCGAAGCTCTCAAAGAGACGGTAAAAAACGGTGCCCGTAGTTGGAACTATACGACCAAGATTCTCATCAACTGGGCCGATCAAGGGCTACGAACGATTCAGCAAGTACAAGCTGCCATAGCTGAACATGAACGGAACAAGACAAGCAGCTCACACAGAGCGACCAAAGGCAAATACTCCCGCGATCAACCGAAGGAAATGTCTGCTGCCGACAAAGCCTATTTGGACAACCTTCGCGGAGAACAAGCGCCGCCGGATGATCCAAGCTATGACCCGGCGCAAGATGATGAATTGCAGAAACTGATGCAGCAACTCCAAGCAAGGGGGGCCGGACAAACATGAAGGCAATCGGTGATGTTCTCTCGGGTGACGAAAGATGGCAGCGTCTCATGGAAAGGGCCAAGCAATCAGAAGATGATCTTTACAACCATGAGTTGATTCAAAAGCTTATGGGGCAGTTCCCCGATGCAAATTTTTCGATGTTTGACCTTTACGATTATCGAGATACAAACGTGCATTGCACTGGATGTCAAGGCATAGAGTCATGCCGCAATCTCTTCAAAGGGCATCGACAGACGCCAGTTGAGGAAAACGGACGGGTGCGGATGGTATACGCTCCATGCGATCATCAACGCAACTACGAGCGCCAACGCAGGCTAAAATCCCTGATCAAAAGCCAATTTGTTCCTGATCACATCATAAACACCACTTTTGAGTCGTTGGAAAAAGATGCAGGCAGGATTGATGCCATAAAAGCAGCCATTAACTTTTGCGTCGCTTTTGAACGCGGGAAAACAACAAGAGGACTTTACATACATGGCCCGTTTGGTGTGGGGAAAAGCGCAATAGCGGGCGCAATGACTCAGGAGCTGGCAAAGCGCGGTGTGGATGTTTTGATGCTGTATGTACCGGATTATCTGATGGAGATTAAGGCATCGATTGAGACAGGCGGCATGGAGCAAAAGCTGGAGGCTCTGAAAACGGTATCGGTGCTCATCCTGGATGATATCGGGGCAGAAGCAATCACAGCATGGACGCGCGATGAAGTGCTGGGGCCGATTCTTCAGCGGAGAATGGAGAAGCTACCCACCATCTACACATCCAACCTGAAACTCAATGAACTGGAACAGCACTTTGCTAGGGCAAAGAACAGCGAGCCGAACTATAAGAGCGCAGCGCGGATCATGGAGCGGATCGAGCCTTTTGTGGAGTATTGCGAAGTGAAGGGCCGGAACAGGAGGCGGGAGCGGAAGTGATGGTACAAAATGTGTAGACTGGGAACACAAGCTCAATTATGTTAAATCGAGGTGAAAATCATGATGTGTTGTTACCTAACTTGCAGCAAAAATGGTGCATGGGAAATGCTTGAAGGAAGCAAGGTGAATGTCGTGACAAGTCTTCCTGTATCAAAAAAATAGGGGTGGATACAGTGAGCTACAAAGAAAAAACGCTCGAGCCATCGGCAGAATTTCTGAGGGCTTACACGGACCCTGCTGATCAAGGTTGCTGGTACATCGCCTACTCAGGCGGCAAGGATTCGACGGTAACAGCAGCCGAGATTATGCGGATGGTGATGGCTCTGCCAGCCGAGAAGAGGACCAGAAAGATTCACATTGTCACATCACAAACTGACCTCGACTTGACCACTGATCCGACAAAGCAGCGAGAAATCGAACGAATGCGAATAGCAATTCAAAAATACAACCTGCCTTTTGAAATTCATGAAGTGAAGGCAGATATAAAGAATCATCTACTTTTTCAAATCCTTGGTCTTGGATATCCATTGCCGTCCAAGAACCGACTCTATTGCACTGATCGGATGAAGTTAGAGCCAATGGAGAAGTTTGAAGAAGAGCACCGACCAACTATGAAACTTCTTGGAGCCAGACGAGTCGAGTCGAAGGCGCGGGAAAAGAGCGTTGAGAAGCATCTGTCCAGTAAGTATTTCAGCGAAGAGGTTACGAAGAAGGGCCGGACTATCCGAACATTCATGCCAATCGTAGAGTTCACCATCGAAGACGTGTGGGGCTATCTGGCTGAGAAAAAGACTCCATGGGGCGATGCAGAAGAAATCAGCCAGATATACAAGGACGCCACCGGAGAGTGCGGGTTGTCAAAGCGTAAAGCAGGCAAGGGAGAGACAGCAGAGGCATGTGGGGCGCGGTTCGGCTGCGTGATTTGCCCAGTGGTGACCATCGACAAGAGCACGAAGGAAACAGCCAAGAAAAAGCCGTGGTTTGAACCATATGTTGAGCTGCGCGAGCTGATCATTTCAATGTACAAAGACCCGCGCAACAGGGCTGGTCGAATGAGAAATGGTAAGGTCCTCTGCTATGGGGAAGGAACGTTCACAGTGAAAGCTCGCATGCAACTGTTCGAAGCAGTTATGGAAGCACAGCGTATGAATGAACGAATTGCCAAGATGTACGGCGCCGATCCGCAAGCTCTTATCAGCGCGGAACTGGTCGAAGCAATCCAGCAGCAGTGGATTGATGACCTACAAGAAAGACCTTGGCTGGAGGATGCAACAGAGCTCGGATTGTTCTATGAGGAACGCATCAAAGGCAAGAACGACAAATGGTTTCAATTGACCTGGAATCACCTTTACGAAGGTGCTTAACAAAATGTGTAGGGAGATAAGGAGGCATTTTCGATGAAGTACACGGTATGGGAAGAGTTCTTTCGTTGGCGTTGGATTGTTCGTAAAAACGTGGGAAAGCGTACTGCGGAAAAGCTCGTTGCCGAATGTCCTGTTGGTCGACATAGATGGATTGAGCCGATTTGACTTATCAAAATAGTTATTCAGGAAAGAGGGCGGCAATTTCATGAAGAAATTCACAATAGAAGTCGAAATGCAAGAAAGATGGATTCCGCACTTTATGTCCATGCTGGAGTACATGCAGCAGTTAGGTGAGATTGGATCGAGTCGGAATGTAACACTTTATTCAGACGGAGACGGTGACTTTAGACCAAAGTTTAAGGCGGATATTGAATACGAAACGGTAAAACCAGTGCACGATAGCGCGGGGAGCAGAGTATACGATGCAGGGTAACTTAACACATCGGTAATTATGTTAAACAGGGGGTGCAGGCGTGATACCGGTAGGTTCTTTATTCTCAGGTGCGATCGATGGAATGGCGCTGGGCTTCCAGAAAGCATCTGATCGATTCCAGATGCTCGTATCCAACGAAATCGACTCAGCTGCTGTAAAGACTCACCAGCTGAACTATGGGCACGAAATTATCACCGATGATATTCGGAAAGTGAGCGTTGATCAATACGTGAAGTTACGTGATGGGGTCTTGGTCGGCACCTTTCCATGCCAGGAGTATTCAAAGGCAGCAGCGATCCACAAGAAAGGCCGCGAAGATAACTGGAAGCAGGCTTACCATCATGCGATCATCCAAGACTTGTTTCTGCACTTCTTCCGTTTCGTGGCTCTTGTGCAGCCAGAAGTATATCTGTGGGAGAACAGTCCTGAGATACGCAATTATCCGATCGTGATGGAGACCTTCCGTAAGCTACCGCCTTATGACTACTACGAAATGGAACTGGATACAAAAGACTTTCTGCTCCCGCAACGGCGTAAACGTCTTTTCGTAGTCGGATTCAAGCGAAAATTCACTCCTGTCTCACCTGTTAATTTTCAAGTATTCGATCGTCAGCAGACAATCAGGGACATTCGTGAGGAAGCTCCGGTTATCGATATACCGGATTACGTGAAGAAGCGAATTGACGGGGGCTATCGTGACCTGCCAAGTGTGAAATCAGATGATGACATAGGAAACACATGCGTTGCACACTATGCCCGTGACCGAGGTACAACACTCATCCATGCACGCCCAGGTGAACCGGAATACAAAGGACTGCGACCGATGACCAACCGGGAATATGCACGGCTTATGGGGATACCTGACAGCTTTCAGTTCGCCTGCGCAACGACAACGAACTACAGGCACATAGGAAACTCTGTCAGCCCGGTAGTGGTTGAAGCGCTGGCCCGGATGATCCTGCCGTACTTTGGATCAGGGCAGCTACAGATGGCAATTTAACACTTTGTGTAGGGAGATAAGGAGGCATTTTCGATGAAGTACACGGTATGGGAAGAGTTCTTTCGTTGGCGTTGGATTGTTCGTAAAAACGTGGGAAAGCGTACTGCGGAAAAGCTCGTTGCCGAATGTCCTGTTGGTCGACATAGATGGATTGAGCCGATTTGACTTATCAAAATAGTTATTTTGGAAAGGACAAAATAGCATGAACAGAGCGGAGCGACGGCGGCTAGGTGTTGGCAAAGAAACAGCCTGGAAACGTGCAATATCACCAAAGGAACGTGGTGTCGGGGATGGTTGGTTCAGCCAACTGTCCCAGGCTTGGAGTAACGGTAAATATGCTGTTATGGCACGGGATGTATTTACTGAGAGCGGGATCGTCAAGCATGTTTGCATACGCAATGCGGCCGGAACGGATATTCCTTGGCGAGAAAAGCAGCGGATCAAAAACGAGTTGTTTGGGTCAGAAGCAACAGCAATCGAATTTTTCCCCAAGGAAAGTGAATTGGTTGATGAGGCAAACATGTATCATCTATGGGTTTTGCCTATTGGGTATACCTTACCTTTTGGGCTTACAAAGTGAGGAGGAAACAGCATGAGGGCAAGACGTGAGCAGGACTCGAAATCAGAAAAAAGAACGGGATTGTACCTTGATGGATTTATCGCCGCTATCCCAAGTGTGTTGGATAATGACAAAGCTTTGGAGCGTGCCATCTTCTATGGTGTTAAGTATATGGGACGGGCAGGAGAGAGCACGACCATTGAAGAGTTGGAACGCCGCTTCTCCATATCAGAGGCGCTCATGGCGCTTATCGCCATGGTCACCCCAAGAAGGTTTGTCGAAATCTTCCCAATCAACAAGGAATATGACGGTGAGCGCTGGGGCTTAAAGGATTATTTTTATACGGTTGAAATGATCACTAAGCATGGATGGGATAAGCCGATTGGCGAGTCGTCTGAGGGAGCATTTGGCTTCCTGTGGGACTACCAGAATTGGGACATAAATTTATTCCTGGTCAATCACATGAGCCTTGTAAGCGAAATGGCGCGATCACAAGGACAGCCTGGCCCCATGGAACAATGGGCGGCAGAGAACGGCATCCAAATCTACACTCTCAATACTACGCCTGATGGCAAGCAATACCTGTTGGATAGTAACGGAAGATCAACACCCGTCCGGAAAAAGCGTCCGAGGCATTTGAGATTGATGGTTCCGAAAAGAAGGAGGGGGCAATGAGCAAATTGCAGGTGCTTGATTATGCTGGGCAAAGGGTACTGACAACGGCTCAATTGGCCGAATCTTACGGGACAGAAAGCGACCGAATCAGCAAGAACTTTCACGAAAATAAGGAACGCTTCAAACTCGGGAAGCACTTTTTCAAACTCGAAGGCGAGGCATTGAAGCAGTTTAAGAACGACTTCCGAAATTCGGAACTCGTTGGAAGGAACGCCTCAGTCCTTTATATCTGGACTGAAAAAGGAGCATGGATGCACGCCAAGTCACTGAATACCGATGAAGCGTGGGAAGCCTACGAAATGCTGGTTGATGATTACTACCGGGTCATAGAAGAACCCGGAGCCTACAAGAACCTAAGTCCAGAAGTAAAAGCAATTTTCTTCTTGGATAAGAAAACACAAGAGATCGAAAACCGAGTTGAAAAACTGGAGGTAAGTAAGACGATCGATTACGGCCAGCAATTGGAACTGCAAAATCTGGCGCGACGAATGGTACTGGAATCACTCGGCGGAAAGGAAGGGCAAGCCTATCGGGATAGCAGCTTGCGTGGGAAAGTGTTCTCGGCCATCTGGAGGGATTTCAAAGATTACTTCAACATCGAATCGTACAAAAACACGTTGGTGCGTGATTTGGACAAGGCAAAGGAGTACATCAGTAGCTGGAGGCCACAAGGGAAGTTGCTGCGCGAGATTGAAGACGCCAATCAACAATTGTCATTTTGAGAAAGGGGATGGGACACGATGATTTGCGGGTTTTGTGACCATGAAATCGAAGCGGACAAGCCAGAATGGGTACTGGTGAGCAAGAAGCCGTCCGTCAAGCACTTCTGCTGCTTGGGATGCCTCAGCGGGTATGTAGATGAGCTGGAACTGGATTTGAAAGAGAAGACTGGCCTATTGAATTAAATGCGGGGTGGTTTCGTGGCTGCGCCAGAAGTTGATCGGAAAAAGCAAAGGGAAACGCGAATAGCAATCGGCGACTTGATTGAGCGACATTGCAAAGGATGCTCGACATACGCAGAAAATCACAAGCAGTTCGGACAGTCCCAAGCTCAGGGAATGTGTACGGCTAATTGTGGTATCGGAAAGCAATTATTTACGCTCGGACAGAGTTTACTTACAGAGCGAACCGCTGATTGCTCCATTGAAGCAGATGTGTCAATGGACGAGCGAAAGAAGGTGAACGGCTTGGATAAAACACTAACCAAAGAGACGTATCTTGGACTGTGTGCATCAACGCCAGATTACAAAATTGCAAATCAATACAACATTTCTACGCAGACCTTGATTCGATGGAAGAAAGAGTGGGGAATCCAAGATCGGCGCAAACATCCAGCGAAAACTCCAAGCGCGCATCGTTCAGCCGATAATCCGCTGCCGAATCACTCATCTGACCAAAAACAACATAAGGAGGCGAAACGAGAAGTGAACTCACGAATGGCAACTCTGCAAGAGGTGCAAAAACACGGAATCAAGACAATCTTGGATCAAACGGAATGGTTTTTGGACTCCAAACTCCCTACGGTTCCGTCAATCAGTTTGAACAAGCAAGGCATTTGGTTTAATGCAGCGGCTACAAAAGAGATGGGGTTGATCGAGGGAGAATTGGTGCAGGTGGGTATCTCCACAGACAAGAATTGCTTGGTTTTCCGGAAAGGCAGCACGGGCTTGAAATTGAAACTTGCGAGTAGCCCAGACGCTTTGCAAATTACCAACAAGAGATTAGCGGCTTGGCTTGACGGAAAACGTGTGAAAAACAAGCAATATGCGTTGGAAAGAGATCAGCTCACAGGTGTATGGATATCCAGGACGGAAACCGTAGCGGGTTAAAGAAGGTAGGTGGTGTAGGTGAAAGATAAGCTGATCGAAAGGGTATGCGAAAAATGCCCGGCAACCCAGTGGGGCAGAAAGTCGATTTGCAGCGTCCATAACCTTCACGTCGGGAAAATAGAAACCTGCCCGGAATGGGACAAGCACCTGGTTGATAATCAAGGGCTATTGGATCGGGACGGTCAGCTCGCCTTCCTCAATCTGGAGCCAGCCTTGGAGATCGTCCAGAAGGTAGAAGAGGAAATCAAAGCTTTTAACTGGATGGTTAGAGAGACAGATCGGCTACGAAAGCAAATCGACAATGCGATCATTTCCAATCCCGCTATCCAGCAACGACTGACTGCCTCTTACGGCGATGAAGCGGGGATGCCAAGTGGTAAAGGGCTTCGTCTCTCTACGATGACCATTCCAGAAGAACGTTACGAAAAGCAAATCGAGCGATTGAAAAATCTCGAAGACAAGCTGCGGCAGATGAATGATTTCGCTATCAGCTTGGGTAATAGCAAACACCGGACAGTCCTGGAGTGCATGATGGATGGAATGCGAATGAATAGCATCGCAATACATGTCGGAGTGTCCAGGCAGCGACTCAATGAGATAAAACGGGAAATCGTGAATCGATTGGCAGTTGCCATGTATGGTGACGAGTTGTTCCGTTCGTGACAGGTTGACATTTCTGACACATCTGACGTTTTGGACGTTTTATGCAAAAATAACCAACCTGTCTGTATAATTAGGTCAGCATCATCTTCACGAACCCCTCTAGCGCCGCCTGGGAAACCGGGCGGACATTTTGTTACAATGGGAACAAGAGAGGAGAGTTGAAGATGAATATGATCCAGCAATTTTTGCATTTGGAACACTCGGAAGATGAGGTGTTCGCAGCCACACTAGGAAAAACGGTCAGGCAGATGGAGAAAGCCCTGCCGTTCAAACAGATTGTAGTACGACAAGTGGTGGCGCATGATAACGGGACATATACCGTAATCTTGGATTGCCACTATAACGACGAAGTAAGCATCGATCATTAGGTAACGTAGACCGCTCTGGAAAGGGCGGTTTTTTAATTGGGCGAGGTGATTGAAATAGCACTCAAAAAGTTCTGCCAGAAAGTAGGCTGCTCCAAGCTTACCGAAGACAAATACTGCGAGGATCACAAGCACCAAGAGCAACTGTACAACCAGGAGCGGGGCACGGCAGCTCAGCGTGGTTATGATGCGCGGTGGAGGAAAGCAAGAGCCAGATACCTTCGCGAACATCCTTTGTGCAAGAGCTGCTTTGAAGCAGGGCTGGTGATTGCAGCTACGGTCGTTGACCACAGCGTTCCCCACAAGGGTAACATAGCTTTGTTTTGGGATGAGAAGAATTGGCAGAGTCTATGTACCTCTTGCCACAGCAGAAAGACAGCGAAGGAGGATGGAGGGTTTGGTAACGGATCGTCCGTTTGAACAAATCGGGGTTACGATTGATACAGCTCCTTGGTTTACCACTTTTACCGAAGCTATGGTGGAGGCACTGACGAAGGCTGTACAGGCTGGTATGCCCGAGCATCTGGCCTTGCACCTGATGCGTGCGGCGACCTCAGAGGCTTTGGCAGAAGCTATTGTGGTTACGAAAGGGAAGGGTGAAAGCAATGGAAAGTGTTAACGTCATTGAGCATATGAGCGTGTTGGAGGTAAAAAGCGGTGATGTAATTGTGGTGAAGGTAAACCAGCCTATCTCTCTGCAACAAGAAGAACTGATATCGTCACGCTTGAAGCAGGCAGTCGATCCGCATGACGAGAAGGACATTCGATTTCTTGTTTTAGGCGAAGGAATGGAACTGGGAATTCTGAATACCCCCCCACCCCAAAAAATCTAAAAAAAATTTAAAAGTAGACCGCGCGCCCCTTTATTCGCGCAAAAATTCGTTTTATCAAATTCTCGGAGGTGACCCGATGGGATGGGACGGAATGGGAAATCAATTTCTCTGCACATCGCGGAGGGGAATCCGAACCGACTCACGAAAGCGCAAATTCAACATCGCCAAGAAAACGAAATCAAGCTGGGAAAGAGTGATCTGGATAAGCTAAAACCCCCGTCATTTGTGAAAAATGATGTGGTTGCCTACTCTCACTGGAAACAGTGTTTGAAGGAGTACAAAGCGGCAGCCGAACAAAATATTGAGCTGCTGACAAGCTCTGATGTGGGCCTGCTGGCGATGTACTGCCGGACATACTCAGAGTATGAAAAGCTGCTCAACCAGTATCAAAAACTGGAGAAAATTGCAATCGATCAGGATGTTTTTGAGGAATATTTTGATGAAATTTACGCGAAAGCGGAGGCAAACGAAGAAGATGCAAAGGTTTTCGGACTAAAGGCTCAAATGTATCTCTCGCAGTTGGCGTCCATCGAAGGAATCCTGAAAATCGAAACAGCGATCAACAAGAAAATGGATATGCTGCTGAAAATGCAAGATCGGCTGTTCCTGAATCCGTTGGCCAAAGTCAAAAATGTTCCGAAGCCGAAGAAGGAAGAGAAGCCAGCCAGCAAGTTTGGTAAGTTTGGAGCGGGGCGAAGTGGGTAGCGCACAGAGATATCCTTACAACACGGTACAGGAATGCGACCGAGTTACCGCCTACGCTCTTGCTGTCGTAAATGGTGAGATTGTAGCGGGACAGACACAACGGCAAGCGTGTGAGAGGCACTTGAACGATTTAAACAGGCAAGGCACCGAAGAGTTTCCCTACTTCTGGAATCCAGATAAAGCGCATGAGATTATCGAATTTGCCGAGTCTCTCACGATTGCAGAGGGAGAGGAAGCACAACCACTTGAACTGTGGGGCTTCCAAGACTTTATCTTCGGGAGCTGGAATGGCTGGGTAACAGAAGAAGGGTACAGGCGCTTTCGTACCTCATACGTCCAGGTAGCGAGGCAGAACGGTAAGTCATTAGGAAATGCTGTACCTGCCCTATATTATGGGAATTTCGACGGTTACAACTACCCACAAGTTTACTGTACAGCAACCAAGGAACTGCAAGCGCGCATCGTTTTAAAAGAGTGCATCAAATTCATTAACGCGGATGAAGAATTGAGTGGTACGAAGTACGAAGCGGGGTTATTCGTGGTCAAGGAATATGCAGCGAAGATCGAGTGCAAAGTTACCAATGGAGAAATTCGAGCCTTAGGACGGGACACGAAATCGATCGACGGATTCCGGCCATACTTCGCCAGCGTGGACGAGTACCATTTGCACAAGGATAATCAAATGTACAAGCTACTTGCTGACGGGACGAAGAAACTCAAGCAGTGTCTTATTTCTGTCATCACGACAGCGGGCTTCGATATTAACGGCCCGTGTTATGAGCTGTACGAATACTGCAAAATGGTGTTGTCCGGTGCTCATCGGGATGAAACGCAGTTTGTTTTCATCTGTGAGTTGGACAAAGACGACGATGTTTGGGACGAGGCCAATTGGCAAAAGGCAAACCCACTATGGACACCTGAAACACTGGTCAGTTTGCGTGCCGATGCGGTAAAGGCGAAGCAGATGCAAGGAGCGGAGCTGCGCAACTTCTTGACCAAATCGCTGAACCGCTGGGTGATGTACGCGGATAACCAATACATGAACATGGAGCACTGGAAGGCTTGCGAATCCGATACAACACTGGAGGATATGGCCGGGCGCGAATGCTATCTGGCCTTTGACTTGTCTTCTGGCGGCGACCTCACATCTGGCGCTTTGGAGTTTCCTCTGACTGATGGTGGGTGCCGCAAATATTACATTCACTCGCATAGCTTCATACCAACTAAACGTGTCGCAGAGCATGTGAAGACGGATCACGCGCCCTACGACATGTGGATCATGGAGGGTTTGCTGACGCCGACCGAAACGCTGGGTGGTGTCAAAACGGACTACAAGTACATCATCCGGTACTATCGTGACTTGATAGCCAAATACGATTTGAAACTTAAAGGAATCGCGTACGACCCGCACAATGCGGATGCCTTTTTATCTGATCTGGAAGAGTTCGGCGTGGACTGTGTGGAGATCACGCAAAGCGCAAAAAGTCTCAATGATGCAACAGTAGACTTTAGGCTCGAAGTGGAAGCGGGCAACGTCATCTATGACAAACGAAATAAGCTACTGACCTGGAGCATAGCAAACGCGAAGACGGTCAGCAACAGTTTCGGAGAAATCAAGATCGACAAAGACCCGATGGCGAAAACCAAGCGTATCGACCCGATAGACGCCGTAATCGACTGCCACAAACTGGTCATGTCACATCGAACAATAGACTTGAACAGTCATATTCTGAGCGATGACTTTTCGTTCTGATGCATGTAGGAGGGAGGAGGTGAAGCATGAGAGGAAAAGGAAAAGGATACTTCCGGCGATGGTGGGAGCGGCGGTCAAGCGATTTGTCGGACTTTCTGAATCCGAAGCAATGGTTTGTTGACCTGCTAGGCGGTGGGAGTAAGACGTCGAGTGGTGTTCGGGTTACCAGCTCATCAGCATTGCTCAACAGCAACGTCTATACGTGTGCCTCTATCTTGGGTGGAGACATTGGAAAGCTGCCTATCCAGGTTTTCAAGAAGCGTGGGAGCGGGTTAGAAAAGGATGACTCCCATCCGGTTTCCAAACTGTTAGGAATCAGGCCCAATCCACACATGAGCGCCTATATTTTCAAAGAGCTGCTTCAAGTTCATATGGTTGCCTGGGGCAACGCATACGCAAACATCGAATGGTACGACAGCGGCCCCTGCAATGGTCAACCTAAAGCGCTGTGGCCGCTTGACCCATCCCGAACGGACGTACATCTTGATCCGATTACAAAGGAGTTGTGGTACGTTACTACCCTGCCGAGTGGAGAGCAGCGTAAGATACGGCCGGCTGACATGCTACACATAAAGGGCATTAGTAGAGCCGGACTGAAAGGGATTACACCTATCGCGGTTATCCGAGAAGAGATCGGAGTACAACAAGCCCAGAAAAAGTTTCTTGGCTCTTTTTATGAAAACGGGACTACGACACGAGGAGTGTTGAAAGTCCCGGGCAGTCTTGACAGGCCAGCAAAGGACAAGATACGGGATGAGTGGCAGAAAGTAAATTCTGGACTCGGCAACGCCCATCGTATAGCGATTCTTGATTCTGGCCTTGAATATCAGAGTCTGGGTATGAATCTGGACGATGCACAGTTTATCGAGACACACAAATTCGGTATCGGTGAGGTTGCGAAAATCTACAAGATTCCGCCACACAAACTCGGCCTAATGGACAAAGCGACGTTCTCCAACATTGAGCATCAGTCGTTGGAGTACGTCAAAAATACATTGCAGCCGATAATAACGAATTGGGAGCAGGAGTTGACCTACAAGCTGTTCACAGAGCTGGAGCGAAAACGTTACTACCTAAAGTTCAACCTTGCAAGCGAGCTGCGCGGGGATAGCATCAGCCGTGCCCAGTTCTACCGCGAAATGATTGCCATGGGTGTTATGAGCATCAATGAGGTGCGCGAGCTGGAAGAACGAGACAACATCGGAGACATGGGTGACAAGCACTTTGTCAGCTTGAACTTCGTGAGCCTGGACAAAATGGATCAGTACCAAATGTTGAAAGCGGGACTCGGAAAAGAGGCACCGAAAGGAGGTGACAGCGGTGGATAAAAAGGAAGTTCGGTATCTTCCAGTCGAGAGCATAGAATTTCGAAGTTCACGCGAAGAGGGAGCGGCGGCAAATACCATATCCGGGTATGTCGTCAAGTTTAATCAGCGAAGCCAGCTGATTTGGGGCGAGTTTTACGAAAAAGTTGCCAAGGGCGCCTTTGCTCGGAGCCTGTCAGAGAATGTCATCAAAGCACTGTGGAATCATCGGAGCGACTATGTTCTTGGTTCGACCAAAAATCAAACGTTGAGACTGTGGGAAGACAATATCGGGTTACGATTCGAATGCGATTTGCCAAACAACTCCTGGGGGCGCGACGCGTCAGAGTCGATTCAACGTGGAGACGTGGACGGAGTAAGTTTCGGATTCAGTGTCAGAAAGGATTCGTTTACATACCTCAAAGAAGAGGATGTCTACGAACGGACTCTGATCGACATCGACTTGCGAGAGGTATCCCCTACACCTTTCCCGGCGTACCCGGACAGCGAAGTTTCCCAGCGCAGCATCGAGCAAATGGGAATCAAGACCAAAGAACAGCGAAAACTCGAAAAGGAAAAATTGCTACTCGAAATCGACCTGCTGGCTATCGGCTGACGGTCGATTTTTTGTTACCAAACAAAGGAGGCATTACCATGGATGAAAAAGAGCGTGAACTGCGACAGCAACTGGCGGCAAAGTTGGAGGAGGCCCGCGGCCTCGCCGGAGAAGGAAAGATTGAAGAAGCTCGTTCTGCTGCTGATGCTGCTAAAAACCTGCGGAAACAAATTGATCTTCTCCAAGAACTGCGCCAGACAGATACTCCGGGAACGACCGTACCTGCCGAACCAGAAACGCGCGACGAGCAAAATGGAAAAGAAATGCAATACCGATCAGCCTTCCTGAAAACACTCCGGCATAAGCCTCTGTCGATGGATGAGCAGCGCTTGATTGAAGAAGCAGAAGCGGAAATCCGGTCAGGTATGCAGGGTGGGGTGGCGGAAGACGGAGGACTGATTGTACCACAGGATATCCAAACCACCATCTATGAGTTGAAGCGTCAATTTGTCTCGTTGGAGCAGTTTGTTACCATTGAACCCGTTACTACTCGATCCGGCTCTCGCGTCATCGAGAAAAATGCGGATATTACGCCGTTTACGGAGATCACTGAGTTGACAGACCTTGATGAGTTGGACAATCCGAAGTTCAAACAGATCACTTACGCGATCAAGGATCGCGGGGGCATCCTTCCTATTTCCAACTCACTCCTTCACGACACAGACCAAAATTTGATGCAATACATTGCAAAGTGGATCGCCAAAAAGTCCACAGTCACGCGTAATAAGCTGATTTTGGACTTGATCGGAACCTTGCCCAAAAAGGCTATTGCTGGCTTAGATGCAATCAAAGAGGCGTTGAATGTGAGCCTCGATCCATCTATTGAGCTGGGTGCTATCATCATTACCAACCAGGACGGCTACAACTTCCTGGATCAACAAAAAGATGCAGACGGACGGCCTCTCATGCAGCCTGATCCAACTCAGCCGACACAAAAACTTCTTTTTGGCAAGCGCGTAGTACGCTTGGCGAACCGTTGGTTGCCGACAACTGGAACAACCACGAAGAAAGCGCCAATTATCATCGGAGACTTGAAAGAAGCCGTGGTCTTATTTGATCGACAGCAGTATTCGATTGCTTCAACCAATGTCGGAGGAAAGGCGTTTGGCCGGAACTCGACGGATGTTCGAGCGATTCAACGGGAAGATGTGCAGAAGCTCGATGATGCTGCTGTTATTTACGGCGAGCTGACGTTGGCATAAAGAATCGGGAGGAGTTTTATGCTGACAACTCTCATGAGATTGAAAGGCGTTATGCAGTTGCCACCAGAAGATACAAGTATGGATGAAACACTTCTACTTCTGGCGGCTGCTGCTTCTCAAGCTATCGAGAACCATTGCAAGCGATCCTTCCGGAAGAAAGTTTATACGGAAACGTTGAGTGGTCACGACTCCCTATATTTGAACCTTAGAAATTACCCCATTCATCACATCGAAGAGGTGCGGGCCGAAAAAGTTCTTGCTGACTATAAGGAAATTGGGGATGGCAGATTGTATCGGGCGAACGGATGGCCCATCGGAGAACACAATATCACTGTCACCTATTCAGGCGGCTACGTTTTACCGAGTGAAGCAACCGAAGCGGAGCCACGTACCTTGCCAGAGGGTATCGAGCTTGCTTGTCTACTGTATATCCAGATGCTCGGCCGCAACCCGGGCACGAAGACAGAGAGAGTCGGAGACATATCTGTCACATACAGCGATGACTCTCAGGCGTTGCCTGCACCCGTAGCGGCGCTGCTGACCCCTTACGTTGGTAGGTGGGTGTAATGGCAAGGAGAACAAGGTCGAGGCGGGCTAACGTTACGATATCTGAGGTCAGCCGGATACCGGAGATTCGAGCGAAGCTGGAAGAACTTGCAGAGAATGAAGTACACATCGGTATGCAAGGGGACGCGGAGCTGGCGATGATCGCTGGCGTGCATGAGTACGGCTCAATCAAGATGAAAATTCCGGCGCGTAGTTTCATCGGGGTCGGGAAAAAACGGGCGACGTCGCCTATTACAAAGCGCGTGAAATCTGGAGTGCAGGCCATAGCGGAGTCGGCAGAAACGGCGAGGGACTTGCTACGAGATATTGGCGAGATCGGATTGGAACGAACACTCAAACGGTTTGATTCCATCCGCCAGCCGCCTCTTTCGCAAGCGTACAAAGCGGTAAAGCGCGGTAGCAAGAAAATTCTACTCCGCGACAAAGACCTGCGGGACTCGCTCACCTACAAGATTGTCCGAAAAGGAGGCGGCGCATGATTCCGTTTCGATTTGGCTCCTTGTTGTCACGCTACAGTGGCGTGTATTACCTCGTCAGGCCCGGATCAGGCGGCGCTTACGACCCTGATGGTGTTTGGATACCAGCGAATGAGGAAAGGGTGCCATATCAGGGCCATATTCAGCCTGTGAGCGCGAAAATGCAGCAGAAAGAAGGCGGCAGGTATACAGAGGAGGATCGAGCCTTGTATACCACGCACGCCCACCTTGTAGGTGACTTGATCGAGTATCAAGGAAAACTGTACACCGTCCACGATTCAGAGGAGCGAGACTACTGCGATGTCAATAAATACATGCTAAAGAAGGTGGTCACCCGTGATACCATTTAAAGCCATCCGGTCAGCCATCGTCCAGGGGCTTGCTGCTTACCTCGCTATCCCTGTGATCGAAATGAATGGTGGGGGGGATATGCCGGATCAGCCTTTCCTCACCTATGACTTTACTGATTTTGGTGATGCTAGAGGCTTCCCGGTAGAATACCAAGAAGGCGACATACTCCGGCAAGAAGGGACGGTTACAGGAACCGTCTCTTTTTTGTCATACGCGGACGATAAGGCTACCAGCATCGAGAACGCGATACGTGCGCGGGATTGGTTCAAGCGCGAGGGGCGCGAGCTGCTGAAAGATCGCGTCAATGTCGTCGTCTCCGAGATCAGTCCGATAGACAATCGTGACGTTTTACTTGCGGACGAGTGGGAGCGGCGACAAGGGTTCGAGGTGACATTCCGTACCACAGATGTGACGGAAGGTGAGTATGTCGTGATAGAAAAAGCGAGCGTGAAAGGAGAGGAAGGATTTGGCGGTTAAAAGCGATGTAACCGTAACGATTGATATTCAGCGGCCTACGCCGAAACTTGGCTTTGGGAAAACCCTGATCATTGGCTCCAGCGCAGCAGGGATGGATTACAAAACCTACTATGATCTGGAATCCGTTCAGGTGGATTTTGCGCCTTCTACTGAGGTATACAAAGCAGCTCTTGCTTTGCTGAATCAAGGAGACAATTCCCCATCAGAGATTGCAGTCATGCTGTATAAGACAGAAGGCGAAACGCTGGCAGATTTCTTGCCCAAGATTTTCGAGAAAGACTGGTACTTTCTCGTGTCCACCAGTAGTCAAAAGGCAAACATCCTGACTATCGCGGATGCAGTAGAACAAAACAACTCCCGTCAATTCTTTGCAAGCACATCGAGCCTTGAAGATTTGGCCGCAATCAAGGCAAAGAAATATACCCGAACGACAATGTTCTATCACACAACAACGGATAACTACCCGGAGGCAGCTTGGCTAGGTGTCTGCGCCTCTTATGATGTGGGGAGCATTACATGGAAGTTCAAAACGCTAAAAGGAATTGACGTTCTTGACATCAGTACCACTGAATTGATGGCGATTCATGCACTCGGAGCCAATACCTATGTGAAAAAGGCTGGTGACGATGTGACCAGCGAAGGAAAAACGGTGTCTGGCGAATACATCGACATCATCCACGCACGAGACTACCTGGTGTTCAGTATTCAGTACGCCATTCAAAAGCTGCTGAACCGTTCGCCAAAAATTCGTTACGACAATACAGGCATCGCGCAGCTTGAGTCAGAAGTGCGTACCATCTTGAAGCGGGCCGACCTGAATGGAATGATTGCGCATGATGCAGATGGACAAGCACTTTTCAGCACTGATTTTAAGGGCCGCGGCGAGGTAGACCCGGCCGACCGAGAAAAACGCGAATACAACGATGGTACTTTTCGTTTCGAGCTGGCAGGTGCGATCCACGCCGCAGCGATAAAAGGAACCATCGTACTGTAGAGAGGAGGAGAAGACTTTGAAAGCAGCTACGTATGATCCGGCTGATCTTGCCGTCATTGTAGACAGTGTGTATCTTACCGGATTTTCGGAGGATATGGTGGAGATCGAAAAGGCAGAGAACAACTATGAAACCAAAGTGGGGGCACAAGGTGATGTTGTCCGCACAAAAGTGAACAATCCCCTCGGCACCATCAAGGTGACGCTACTTCCGAGCAGCCCACAAGTTGCCTATATGGACAAGCTTGCCAACTCAGGCAAGTTGGTTCCTGTAAGCGTGATTTATTCTGGTACGCCAAAGGAAACCACTACCGTGACAGAAGCCTTTGTCACGAAGCCCGCGACACGCACATACGGCAATGAAGCAGCAGACCGCGAGTATGAGATCCAGTGCCTTGATCTTGACATGCAATAGCAAAAATAAGGGAGACGATAAAACATGACTGCATTTAAACAAAAGCTTTTCACGTCAGAAGCAGGAAACACCTATACTTTCCAGCACCCAGGCGTTCGCATGGTATCGAAAATCAATGATGCCAGTAAGAACAAGCATGGTGTCATGATGGAAGAACGGCTTTCCGAAGAAATTTTGAAGCACGTCATCGTTCAGCCAAAAATGAAGATCGATGACTTTGGCGACTACCAGGAATACCAAGAGACGATCAACGCCGCCTATGCCTTTATCTCAGGTCAAGACAAGGACGATGACCAGGCGGGTGACAATCATGATCGACAAGAGTGAAGCAAAACGGCGTGCTAAGGAGAGGTGGCCGTACTGGAGACTGCTCCTTTCCGATATGAACATCACCTATAGTGACTTGGACAAGATGGATGAGGATGATATTGCCGAAGCAAACGCGGCGCTGGACATTCACATTGAGCAACAGAACGCACTGAAAAATAAGAAATGAGCGCCCGGCTGGGCGCTCTCTTTTGTTGCCGAAAGGCAGGTGGAGAATAAGTGGGTGTCATCAGCAACTTAATGTTTGCAGTCGGTTTTCGTGTTTCTGATCGCGGTCTACAGGACGCTGATAACCAAGTTGAGAACTTGAAAGCAAGTGTCATTGGTCTTGGAGTGGCAGCGGGAGCAGCGTTGGCAGGGTTTGGTATTGCTGCCGTCCATTCTGCATCGCAGTTTGAGCAGGCGATGTCGCAAGTGAAGATGGCAACAAACTCGACGAATGAGCAGATGATTGCAACTAGAGAGATTGCCAAAGACCTTTACACGCAGAACTTTGGCGAGGACTGGGCTGACTTGGGAAATGCCATAACCATAGTACAGCAAGTCACAAGTCAGACAGGCAATCAGTTGAAAGAAACGACAAAAAACGCGTTGTTGCTTCGGGATGCTTTTCAATTTGAAGTCAATGAGTCTGTAAAAACTGCTGATACCATGATGAAGAACTTCGGTATCACTTCGGAACAAGCATATAATCTCCTTGCCCAAGGTGCGCAAAAAGGACTTGACAAATCCGGTGACCTGCTAGATACCGCGAATGAATACAGTGGATACTTCAGCAAGCTCGGATTTTCGGCGAATGACATGTTCAACATTTTTAGTTCTGGACTGGAAGCGGGCGCGTTTAATCTTGATAAAATCGGTGACGGAATAAAAGAGTTTGGTATCCGAACAAAAGACGGTTCAAAAACTTCCATGGATGCATACAAGTCTATTGGCTTGAATGGCGAAGAAATGACCAAAAAGTTTGCGGCTGGCGGAAAAGTCGCACAAGAAGCTTTTCTGAAAACCGTCAAGGCTATCAATGAGCTAGACGATCCTTTTGAAAGAAATGCCGCATCGGTAGCACTGTTCGGCACACAGGCCGAAGACTTGGAAGAACGGGTAATTAAGGCGTATGGCAACGTGAAAAAGACTTTCGACATGACCCGAAACACCATGGATGAAATGAATCAAGCAAAAATTGATTCTCCAGGTCAAGCATTGTCCTTGATCGGTCGGCAAATTGAAACAGGGCTTCTCATACCGATAGGACAATTTTTGCTCCCGGTCCTCATGGAAGCGTCAAAAGGGATAGGCTTCTTTATTGAGAATATCGATGTTATTGGTCCGGCGCTTGGTGGGATTGCTGCTGTCGTCATTGGTGCGTTAGTTCCGGCCATGTGGGTTGCAGCGACAGCGGGCTGGGCTTTCATTGCCCCGTGGCTTCCGTTGATCGGACTTGCTTTGCTGGTAGGAGCTGCTATTGCTGGCGTGATCCTCGTTTTCAAAAACTGGGGAACAGTCGGGCCATGGCTGGCTCAAAAATGGCAAGCTTTCAAGGTGTGGACGATCAGCATTTTTAATAGTGTAGTTGAGTTTTTCAAAGCGTGGGGGCCAACCATACTCGTGATCTTGGGCGGCCCGGTTGTATGGGTAGCAGCTCTGATCGTAAAATACTGGGATCAGATAAAGGCTTTCACGATTTCGATATTCACAGGAATCTGGAACTGGCTTGCAAACACTTGGAACAGTATCATCACCACGGTTACCAATGCCGGGACAACGATCTGGACGAACATCCAGTCGATGTGGGGCCAAATCACCGGGTTTCTTTCTGGGATCAACCTGTTCGAAATAGGACAAAACATCATCCAAGGTATGATCGATGGGGTAGGCTCAATGGCTTCGGCGCTCATGGACAAGATGAAAGCCATCGGCGATGGAATAACCGATAAAATCAAAACGATCCTGGGCATTCACTCGCCGTCGCGTGTCATGATGGAAGTTGGTTTCTTCACTGGCGAGGGATTAGCTCAGGGTATCGAGAACACACAGGCGCGGGTGGCAGCAGCCTCTACTGGTCTTGCTGATGATGTCACAGCTCCATACGGCGACGAAATGATGCCGGAAGCGAAACTGCCGCCAGCGAGCGCAGGTGGCGTAGAGCCTGGCGCAAATGGTGGAAATGTGATGAAGGTGGAAGTTACGATTAAACTCGACGTAACGGGTGGAGCTGACGCCAAACAAACCGGAAAAGCGATTGCGACCGAGTTGAAGCCTGCTTTGCAAGACATCATCCAAAGTGCCGCGAGACGCCTGGGTGTTTCGCTGGAGGTGGCAGAAGCATAGTGGCATCGATCAATGGAATGTACGTTCTTGTGGAAACCGAAGACCCAAAGTTTGAAGTTGAAGTCACCGATCAACCTGTCGAGGATGGAATCGACATCAGCGATCACGTCCAGCGAAAACCGCACACTATGGATATCAGCGGATTTATCGTCGGAGACGACGCTGCGCAGATACGCGAGAAAATCAAGGCGATTGCGGAGAAAGGCGAGTTGTTAGAGTTTCAAGGCAGGAATTTATTCTCCGGTCTGATTGTCTCTTTTTCTACTAACCATACCAACCGAATCGCGAACGGATTTGCTTTTTCGCTTTCGATGAAAGAGATTCGTACCGCAAAATCATCCTACGTAGAGACGTTGCCAATGCCGATCAAAGCGCAAGTCGCACCTGTTGTCAGCGCAGGCAGGAAACAAACGAAGAAGAAGCAAGGGGCGGCAACAACGAAGGTTGAAAAGGTGAAATTCAAGGCAGGCACTCCCTGGGCCGAGTAGGTGAAATTATGGAGTACATTGAAATCGAAAAAGGCCAAATACCGTATCGGTTTGAAATAGCTCTTTCTGGTACGGTATTTACCTTCGAAGTGAATTACAACAGCGAATACGACTTTTTTACAGTCGATTTAGAACAAGATGGAGAGGTACTCGCAACCGGGAACAAGCTGGTTTATGGGGAGCCTCTTTTTTCGTATAGTGCGGACGATAGGTTCCCACAAGTAGAGATTATCCCCTATGACGAGGCAGGGATCACACAGGAGGTTACTTGGTCCACGCTTAGCGAGACAGTCTTTTTGTATGTGCTTGAAGAGGGGGAGGGCAATGATTAATTTCGGTAGAGTGGTTGAGGTTATGGTCAATAACATGACTTTCTCGATGGACCACTACGCCATGGAGGGTACTATCCCCTTTGACAATGACTTGCTGCCAAACGAATCAGAAGTGAAGCTCTGGAATCTCTCAAAAGATACTCTCAGCCGGATCAAACGAAACGATGTGTTAATGATTAACGCCGGGTATCGCGGAGACGTCGGAGTTATTCTTCATGGCTTTATTTCGAGGTTACAGACAAGGCGTGAGGGAGTCGATGCGATTACAACGATAAACGTCATGGACTCACAAGACCTTTCGAAGCGGAAAGTCGATGATATCGCATACGCACAGGGCACACTTGCAAGCTACATCCTGAAACAAATGGCGGCACAACTGGGCTTGCCTATTGCGCAGTTTCAACTGAATCAAGATTACCGCTACGACGAAGGGTACACAGCCAGCGGTGAAGTGACCGAAATCATCAGCAAAGTAGCAGCGGATTGCGGCACCAGCGCTTATATTAACAAAGGAAAACTGTACATCCGAAATCTTCGGCGCGGCGCTGATGATGTTTTTGCCCTTTCCGCCGAAACGGGCCTGATCGGATCACCGGAGGCTTTCGAAGAGGAAAAGTTCAAAGGCTACCACGTTAAATCACAGTTGCAGTACCGGATCACGACAGCATCCGTTGTTGATTTGAACTGCAAGTCATTTCAAGGTCGCCTGCACGTACGGAGTGGCACACATACTTTCAGCAGGACTGGCGACTTTACCACGGAAGCGGAGGCGATTCTACCATGAGTGCTGATGCAGCAGGCGATCTTGCGAAACTGATCGATAGAGTCATAGCTAAACGACTCTCGGAATTGGCCGTTGCTCAACCGTGCAAGGTGATATCGTTCGATGAGTCAACGGGAATTGCAGTTGTGTTGCCTCTCATTCAGCTGGACGATAAACCGCCAGCCCCTATTCAGACGGTGCCTGTCTTGGGTCATAAGTATAAAACGGACAGCGGCGCTATCAAGCGCGAGCGGCACTTTCTGGAGCCGGGTGATACGGTTTACATCGTTTGTGCGGATAGACAAATCAAAGCCGCCGCGAAAGGCGAAGCAGGAAAGCCTAGCAGCTCCCGGAGCCATGACAAAAACGACGCTGTGATCGTGGGGGTGTTTCCGTGCAGTCTTTGAAATTGGTAAACGGTGACTTGGTGTTTGATGATAGCGGGGAGCTGGTCATGATCGAGGGAGAAGAGGAAGTCGCACAATGTGTCGCGTGTGCCCTTGGAACGAATAAAGGCGAATGGTTCCTCAATGATCAAATGGGTATTAAGTTTCGAGCATTCCTCGACAAAAAGCAGACGGACGAGGAAATGCGTGAACAGATTCGCCAGGGGCTTTTTCAGGAGCCTCGAATCAAAACAGTTGAGTCCATTGATTTCACGGTTGATCAGAAAGAAAGAACAATCGTGGTGCGTTTTGTAGCGACGGCTGAAACGGGCGAGACAATTGCAGAGGCGGTGAGAGTGAATGTTGGATGAGAAAGGCTTCAAGCGAAAACGCTTTGCCGACATTTTTGCTGACATGGAGGCGAAAGCAAAAGAAGTCTTTGGCGAAAAAATTAACACATCGGAGCGCTCACCACTTGGTATCATCTTGCGGATGTTTGCCTGGTTTCTGGGCCTACTGTGGCAACAACTGGAGAACGTATACAACAGCGCATACGTGGATAAAGCGTCGGGCCGAAGCTTGGAGTCTGTCGGCAAGTATGTCGGGATCAAAAAGCGCGGCGCAGAAAAAGCATCGGGTGTGGTTGTTGTATCCGGCGACCCGGGCATACCCGTTGTAAGCGGGAGCCGCTTTGCAACCAAAACAAATATTGTTTTTGAAACGACGAAGGATGCCGTTATACAGGCCGATGGAAAGGTTGACATCCCGGCGCGGGCTTTGCTGGCCGGACCAAGTGGTAATGTGCCATCAGGCGCAGTTGATGTTGTGGTAAATCCTACGATGGGCATTTCTGAGGTGACGAATCCATCAGAAATGACAGGCGGGCGCGAGAAGGAAACCGACACCGAGTTCCGTCAACGTTACGATCGTTCTGTTGCTGCAGGCGGTAGCAGTACAACAGAAAGTATCGTTGCAACCTTACTTGCCTTGCCTGGCGTGCGAGACTGCCAGGTCGAGGAAAACGTAACTATGGAGACAGTCAACGACGTTCCGGCCAAGTCGGTCGCCCCATTCGTTTTCGGAGGCGAGGACAACCAAATTGCGCAGGCAATCTATAAAACCAAAGCGGGGGGCATACAAGCGTGGGGCGAAACGGTTGTGCAGGTGGTCGATTCAAGAGGCAAAATGCATCCAGTCGGTTTTACTCGACCGACGGAACTGGATGTGTATGCAGCGATAACGCTCGAAACAGACCAGAACTTCCCGGTATCCGGGCATGCCTTGGTCCGTACTGCTCTGATACAGTACATTGGCGGGCAGGATCAGGACGGAACTATCTATAGCGGCGTGGGGCTGGGGCAAGATGTCATTTATTCAAAGGCGATCAGTGCGTTATATAAGGTGCCTGGTATAGTAGATGTCCAACTACAGCTTGGTCTTTCTCATGAGTCCCTTTCGCCTGGCAATGTTTCAATAGGAGCAAGGCAAGTAGCAAAAACGGATTGGCAGAAAGTAGCGGTGAGTTGATATGAGTATCTCGCGATACTTGTTGCAACACTTGACGGATGTGTATCGCAAAACGCCAACAAGTAATCTTGGTAAGTTGTTTCGCGTAGCCGCCGCCGGGCTGCAAGAAGTCAAAGAAACGATTGACACGATGGAGCAGTATCGTGATATCGACCAGGCAACGGGGTACACACTGGATCGGATAGGTCGTAACGTACTCCAAGCGCGCGGAGCAATGGATGATGACGAGTACAGGCGCATGATCAAAACGAAGATTCGTGCAAACTTATCACCAGGCGATTTGGAAACAATCATCGAAATGGCGACGGTCCTGATCGGCGATGGCTTCTCAGGCGTGGAAGAAATGTGGAGCGTGAACGGACATCCACGTTCCGGCGAGCCTGCTGCCATTCTCTTGCTTGTTCATCAAAGCAGGCTGACCTCTCTACCCTACCAAGCCATCAAAAGGGTTGCTGCCGGGGGCGTCAGTGTTTACTTTCAAACGATGGAAGACGCCAGTACGCTAGAGTTCACTTCTGGCCTGACCTCACCGATTGCCCACATAAGCACCTGTCAAGCATGCGACACTTTCTCCGCAGGAGGTGAGTACGAACTATGATGACTCCGTTTGCGCTTGAAGAACAGGCAAAGCGGTTGCAGGAGATGTGTAATAACGCCGAGATCGAGATAAACGGCACTATCATACATGTCAGCCTCACCAGTGCCCGAGAAGGCGCCAAGGTGAGGTTTTTTATTGACGTGCCAGCCAATGTAGTCGGCCGGATTACGAAGCGGATCATTAAGAACGCGGCAGGTCAAGTCTGCTGGTCAGACCCGCCAGGCAAGCTCAACATCGACAAGCCGGACACCGATTTGCGGTTTGAAATTCCGATCCAAGCCACATGGAAGGAGGTAGCTGCCACATGATGCAGCCGTTTGTTGATAGGCGCTACAACTTGGGCGACGAAAAAAAGTACCAGATGATGCACCAGGACGGTACCGTTGAAGTTGTGGAGTTGGAGAAGATCGGCATAGTGGAGCCGGGCAGCCGAATCAATGCGGCGGCGCTTAACCCAATCGTCGATCACGTCAACAATCAAGATTTGCATGTGCCTCGCTCACAATATAACGCCCTCGAACTGCGCGTCCAGACGCTCGAAAACCAGCTGGCCAACGACTTACGAAACAACAACTTCGCCTTTGACTTTTCTTCGACGGTGGGCCTGCAGATCGACGCAGGATGGGTGGATGCCTCGAAGGGCTGGCTGGTGATAAAGGCATGAGTGTAAGATCATGGAAAGATGCCGATAACGGCCATTTTGAGAAGGAAGGGGGAGGAATATGCCGGTAGTTACATTAACGAAAAGTAATTCTGTCGTAAAAGATTGCCGTTTGGATAGCCAAAATCCAACAATTAATGATAACGGCTCAACAATCGGTTTAGGAAATTCAAGCGGTGTAATTCGGAGAACACAGTTGTTTTTTGACTTGGGTCTGATTCCAAACAACGCAATTATTAATAGTGCGGTTTTGAATTTTAACATAAATGCAGGCCCATCAGTTCCTTTAACTGCCGACGTTTATCCACTTACAGCAGATTGGGTTGAAACAGCGCCTACGTGGAATTCACCCACCAGTTATGACTCAACAAGAAAAGTATCGTCTCCAATTGCAGCAGGTACAGGAACAAGAACGATAGACGTAAAAGCACTGGTTCAGGATATGGTGGATGGACTATATCCAAATCGCGGATTCTTAATAAAGTCCGCTGATGAAAGTGTGTTAGGGACTGGTGTTGGTTTCGACTCATTTAACAGCGCCGGAATTCCGCCAACCCTCACCATCGACTACACAATACCGACAACAGGCAAAAAACAGGTGGAAGTTATTGCTGTAGCTAATGCATCTGGTGCTTCCGCAACAACCTATTCGCCTACCATTCCAGTATCTGCACAGCCCGGAGATTTGATTGCAGTGTTGCTGACTTCTGGTAGCAACACTGCTGTGACTGCATCAGCAGGATGGACGAAGCAGTATGAAGTAATTTCCGGCTCCAACACCGAGTCATTATTTGCAAAAATCATTGGAAGTGGTGAAGCTGCGCCTGTCTTCTCTAGTTCTGTTGCACGGACTTGGAATGCAACTTCCATGGTTTTCAGAAACGCCAAAAGCGTTTTAACTACATCACGACAGGCAATTACTTCGGGTGTAAGCTACACACCTAGTCCAAGCGGCGCATCCGTTTCTTCCACCAAGTCATTGTATGTTCTGCTGAACACAGCTGCAGGTGGAACGACATTTACTCCGCCACTTAGCTATATCGAGTTGCAGGACACAGCAGCTGGACTCTGGCAACACGAGATTGCATACAGGTATATGCACGATAAGCTCACGCAAACTGGTGCTGAAATGACAAGTGCCGCATCCGTTTCTACTAACGGTTTTAGTGGGCTTATTGTATTAGAACCGCTAACCAACAACCCGCCAACGATCACACTGACATCACCCACCGATAATCTTTCATTAGCGGAAGGTAGCACGTTTCCAATCGCGGGCGAGGCCAGCGACGCCGACAACGGCAATGTGGTTACTGTAAAGTACAAGATCAACAACGGCACAGCGAGGGCTATCGCCTCCGGCGTATCGGATGGCAGCAGTCCTCTTTCTTTTGCCAAAACGCTGACCTACAGCAACAAGCGCCTATGGGACGGAGCAGTCGATGTCACCGGGGCTGACCTGGCCGAAAACGTTGACCACGTCCTGACCGTTTGGGCCGAGGACGACCAGGGCGGCAAGAGCGAGGAAGTCACCCGCAAATTCCGAGTGATTTGGAACCGCCCGCCTACGATCAGCGGCGAAAATGGAGACCTCGGCATCATGGAGGAACCGCCATCGGTCGAGTATACCGTCACAGACCCGGAAACCAACCCGTTTACGATCACCGAGAAGATCAACGGCGAGGTGATCCGCACGTTTGCTGGCGTGGCCGGACAGCAAGAGACGATCACCATACCGCATGAGTTGTGGATCAGGCTGGAACCGGGCGTGCAGCACGCGCTGACCATCGAAGCAAGCGACGACCAAGGCATGATGTCCACGCGCACATACACACTGACTCGCTTCGTCGACAAGATCGTTTTCTCGATGGACTACGCCACCATGTCGCCGGAGACCAAGGACTTTTTTACGACAGACGTTGCCGCGAAAAGACTTTTGCTCACGCCGAGTTGGGACCTGCCGCCCGGCGCGGTCCTGCAAGTCGAGGTCTGCAACAACGCCTACGACGAGGACCCGAGCTGGGAAGACGCAACCATCGTGGTCAAGCTCAACCGCGCGCATCTGTTCGCAAACGAGACGAAGACGGCGGACAAGTGGGGCATCAACTTCCGAGTAAGGATCGAGAAAGGAACAGCAACACAGCCAGTCTACTTGAAAGGCATCGGGGGTGCTTTCGATTGAACATCCAGACATCAAATGAGAGGCCAGTCAGCGAGATTCAGCAGAAGCGTCAGGAGCTGGAGCAAGAAAAAGCAGCGCTGCAACAAAAGGTATCGCAGCTCACAGAAGACAAAACTACGCTTATGCTGGCTATCACGGACATGTACGAGCAGAACCTGGCTCTTGAAGAAAAGAACAAAAACGTCATGCTGGCGATGACGGAGGTCTACGAGCTGCTGCTGCCGTTGTTGCCGGAAGAAGGAGGAGGAACAAACTGATGCACCCTATGTCGCCTATTTATGCAGACCTGATCCGCGAAGGTCTGAAAACCATCGAGCAAGTACCAGATAAAATTCGCGCCGAAGTCGAGGCGCTGGTAAACGCCAATGCAGAAGCTTAAACGGGCTGCTGAGGCGTTTTTATTATGGCTTCTGCTGCGGATGGGAGGAGGTGAGCAAAACATGGCAATCGCAACAATCTACGTCACGTTGATCATCGAAGGCAATAAGACATTTGCCCAGGTGCCGAACCAGCAGAAACTTCGGGCCGAGGTAAAAAGCCAACTGGAAGTGCTGGGCTTCCTTGAGTTGGCCCAGTAAGTTTTTCTATGACACCAAGACCGAGAGCCAGCCCCGAGCCGACCGGGGCTATTTTTACTGCCCCGAGGGGGAGAGAGGAAGAAGAGCAAATGGACAACTTTATCAAAGCAGGAATTGCTATCGGAGGCGCAGCAGCCTCTTTTCTTTTTGGCGGCTGGTCAGCATTGCTCAGTGTGCTACTCGC
>NZ_DOTK01000025.1:0-120214 GCF_003521185.1 Brevibacillus sp. | reverse complement strand
AAGAATTAGATTAGCATTCACAGTCAAACCTGACGATCCCTTGCCATTCGTCTTCATCCTGATACACGATTACTTTTTCGCCGGCTTTCAAAGCAAAAGTTTCAACAACAACGGGTGATATGGCAGGTTCGCCGTTCGTATTGTTACAAAAATTTGTGTCGATAAGGATGGATTTGAGTTTCATGGATTTTCTCCTGGAATTATTTTGTTTTCCATTTATTCGGAACTCTTGTGAAGACATTTGATAATACTTGTGCTTGTTCTAAAGTCGGTTTGGACCATCAGGAGGGACTCAGAAGCTGACGCCAGCTGAGTATCGACATCAGCTTGCTGCCCAGTGCTTTTTTCAATGTCCACTAAACAGGGGCTTGAGCAAGTGTCATGTGGTTGGAGAACTCTAGTAACTTGGATCTGTACTTCCTTCCATCATCTTCCCAAAAGCATACTGGGCAAATATCATAAAACAGGTCAATCATGGTAGTATCTGACCATAATCAACCTGCTAGGTGTAACCTAAAGTGTTATATAGGTTATAAAATTCAAGCGTTTAAGTACGTACAAGCATATTAGAGGAATATCATGCGGAGGTGATGAGGGTTAAGTTCTTTCGGAGTGTGCCGCCCGATTCATTTGGCACTGGGTGTGAAGGAGAGATAGAGAAGGTGGCAACTATTCAGCTACCACCCTCTTGTAATTATTTGTTCATTGCTTATTCTTTAACATCTATTTATGTCTACATCCAACACTTCAATTTCGTCATGATTTTTAAGTACACTTTTAAGCAGCATGGTTAAATAATAATCAAGTTTAAACTCCTCTCGTTCAACATCACATATATTGTCATTTGGCAAAATTGATAATACATAACCTTCTGTTTCACCAAATCCTTTATACCCTTGTAATACCACGCTCAGACCTAATAATGGAGATGAGATGAATAATGCTGGTACCTCATCATAAATTCTCTTCTCCTTCCCTCCAAATTTTAATCCCCCTAATATTTCCTTAGAAATAACGTTTCCTACTTCCTCTATTTCCAAGTTCGATTTTATTGTAACATCGCCCACGAGATAAGGTAATTTATCCATTCATGTCCTCCCTATTTAAATAAATTGTATCCATACGGTTTAACCTTTTGTTCGAACTCTGCCTCTGTCCAAACCCTAAATGTAAATGGTTTTCCAGGTTCCGTGCGATATCCATCAAAGGATTTTTTAAATACCTTCTCCAAGTCATCACATATAGCACCTAATTCCTTAAACCTTCTCGCATCCCTGAAAACAACGTTAGGGCCAAACTGAGAAGCCAATTTATCACTTACGATGAAAGCATCTACGTCAAAATCATTCGGGTCAAAAGGGCCCCCAGTGGAATATTTGGTGCCAGTTGCAAGAGACCCTCGATAACCAACTTTTGCATCGGGATATAGCTTTTTAATTTTTGTTACATAGGTAGTCATAATGTTGTAAACACTTTTAGCTATATCACACCATCCAATATTATGAACCCAAATGCCCAAGTCACTTACAAAGTAGGTATGGAAGTCAGCAACAGTAAAATTATATACCTCAACTGGCTCATCATGCTTAACAATCTTGATGTTGTCAATCGTCAAGGTATTTCCGTTACTCTGCTGTAACTTATCCCCCACCTTCAAGTCTGCCGCCAGTACCCAGCCTTTGCCTATTGCCCAAAACGGATGGTTATCGGTTGTCTCAATGACTTGGTCGCCTACAGTGAGTTCATAGATGATCTCCTTATCATTTCGATACAGATGCGTAACTACCTTGTAAGCCTGCTCACCAGTTTCTTCGTTCTTGGAAAGAACCTTATCTCCGACTTCAATGTCTTCGATATTTTTCTCCCCTGCGTCTGTTAAAATCTTTGTGCCTGCTGTAAAGCAGTTGCATTCAAATAAATCATCAATGGTCTTACCCGCTTTCTTGACTAGCTTTCCACCACTCTTAGCCAAACGAAACGCAGGAACCATGACTGCACCAGTTTCATAAATTACTATATCTCCGTTAAAGAGAAACTCGGCAAACTTTCCGTATTTATCACGCCCAGTCGCTTTGCTTGAATGGATGTAATAAACTAACTGATTCGTTAACTCCCCTTTCTCTTCTAGCACTTCTCCACCGCCAACGTTTACGTTGAGAGAAACATGCACGCTTCTGTTCAGAATCACTTCAAAAGCAATGACAGACATCAAGAAGTCTTCATTGTACGCACCCGTGATCGGGCCATCGTAGAACAGCATCGCCTGTAGGTTCTCTTGTGCTTGACGGATCGTTGCGCTTGGAATGGTGCTATTGTAGCGAGAGATTAAATATTGGATATCAAGCTCTTCATTCGGGTTCGTATTCACAACGCTTATTGGCACAAGAATTTGATATTGTTGTGCATCGGAAGCTACGACTTTAACAAAGTAGACGCCACTTTCAGCCCGTTGTCCGGGATTCCCTTTTGTGTAGATGCCATTCCAACTAAACGTATGGTATCCTGCTGGTTGGTTTGTTCTCGTCTCTTCATAGACAGGTCTTCCCTGCTTGATTACCTGAATCGTTACGCTTGGATGCGGATTTGAAAATCTCCATTGTACAGTTACTGATTTTTCAAAACCTGGTGTTGTATCCACTGCGAAATTACTGGAAATTCGTTTTGGACCATGAAAGCCTGCCTGATAGTTTCCACCGATTTCGGTGGACAATAGCGAAATGCCAGACTTTAATTGGGCTTGCATCTGGCTTTTATTCCAAACTACTTTTGCATAATAGGTCCCAGCCACTTCTGTAACAAACAACGTGTCTTCCTCATTCGCGTGGAAGGTTTTAAGCTCTGTTCCTTGTGAGTCCTCCAAGATGAGCATGTTATTTGTCACATAAAGGTTCATGTAAGCCATTTCTTCAGCCGTGAGCACAAAGTAGTCAACGTCATAGGGAGAAGACAATTTGTCCGTATAAATTTCATCCCATTCAGCCGGAATGGCTGTTTCTCTCGTGCTGTCCAAGTCTTCTTCAAATGTAAGTCGAGACTGCAAGGCAGATGCTGTTGTTTCAAGTTTAACGTAGTATGTTGTATTCGCTGTTGCGTCCCATTCGACTTTTGAAAATTTGGTGCCAAAAGGACCATCGTGATCGTCGTTGCTTGTCACTTCATTCTGCAAATTTACATCCGAATAAATATACAGTCTTGTATCTTGTTCAAGTCCATTATTTAAATACGGAGACGAAAAGATCCGGTGCTTACCAGAATGGTCCGGCGTCACTTTAAAGAAAGCCGCTGTGCGATTATTTTTATTTACATCCGTAAATGCATCGACACTCAAGTTCTCAAACTGCGGTTCATTGCCGCTGTCATTTGCGATTTGAATATGATCGTAGGAACCAAAAAAAGTGATCGGAGCTGCTGATGTTACGGTTACTTTAATCGCTCCACCTGCCGGAACTTGAAGCGAAGTAAGCGCTGAGTTTAACTCGCTGGAAACCAGTGAACCCGCGCTATCGTAGATTTCGTAGTCGTATCTCTCCACCACATTGATCGCATCGTATCTCAGTAGTTGGCTCTCCAGCAAAGATTTGTTTTTAAATGTAAGGTTCTGACCTTGAACAACGGTTTCTCTAATAATTGCAGGCTGTGTTCTTTCCAAGCCAACAAAATCCGAGGTGAAGGCTTCTAGCATGAGCGGATCATTGGAATGATTCGTAATGATCAATTTGCCACGCGGCGGAACTTGCATGGTAGAAATGGTTGCATCCATATCTTGTGAACGGATAGACCCATCCTGATTCAAGGTCACAAAATCAAACGACTTTGCTCCATTGGTACGGATATCTACACTTTGTTGCTGATCGGTTTGATTCACAAACTCATACGATTGAGTGTTCTCCAAAGTCTTTTGAATGATAGAGGAGGCACTCTGCAATTCCGGCCGAAATATTTGTTCGTATCCGCTAAACGTAACGGGCTCCTCTGATGTGACTGTAGCAAGAATAGTTGCATTCGCAGGGATGTTTCGATAGGAAACAGCGGCATTATGATGAGCAGAGGTAACCGTTCCGTTTTCCATCAACTGGTAACTAAACTTGCCTCCGCTGCTAATGGTGAGCAAGTCTGCATTCGCCTTGCCGATGTTCGTTACCGAGATACTGCTTCCTTTGCTGAGCCTCTGTGTAAATAGAGCAGGTCTCGATGTATCTTGCCCGATAAAATAAGATTTGAATGCCCGGAAGGTTACAGGCAACTCTGATGTTGCGGTAACGACAATCGTTCCACCTGCAGGGACAACTTTGGAAGATACGCCTGAATCAATATCCTGGTATAACGGGTCCCCGCTGCCGCTATAGATGGCATAGTTAAAAGTTCTTTTACCGGACGAATTTAAAGTCCCATCTGTATCTATGCTTTGGTTAGAACCTGACGTATTTACGAAAATATAAGATTGACCATTGTCCAACGTTTTCGTAATGATCGAATCCGCCGAAGTAAGGTCTTGCAAAATATCATAATAACCGGTAAAGGTAACAGGCGTATCACTGATTGTGGTTGCGATCAGCTTGCCACCAGCAGGGATGGAGAGAGAGGTATTTCCAGAGTCATAGGACTGTTGATAAGTAGATCCATCACTTTTTAACAACTGGTAACTGTAGCGTCTGCTGCTGGAGCCGTTTACCAAAACCGTCGTGCTTTCCGTTGCCGTATTGAATAGTTGAATGGTTTCCTCTTTTTTGAGTGTTTTTTTGATTAATGCCGGATGATCGTTTCTTTTCCCACTAAAGTAGCTTGTGAAAGCCTTAAAGGTAACGGGAATAGCTGACGTGGCAGTAACGACCATTTTCCCGCCAGCAGGGATCGTTTTGGAAGTAACCGTTGCATCGGCATCCTGGGCATGAGCGCTACCATCTGCTTTATATATGGCTGAATCGTATGTCTTCTTGGCACTGGACGAGTTTGAAGCGTTTGTTTTAATGACGTGGGTAGCCGTATCATCAAGATTTTCAAAAAGATAGGATTCCCCTGCTTCCAAAGTTACGAAAAGTAATGCATCGCTTACAGGTTCTTCGTCGTTAAAGTCATAATATCCAGCAAACGTAACGGGATCGTCGGCTGTCACTGTAGCGATGATTTTCCCGCCTGCGGGTATCGTTACGGTACTGGAAGCATAATCATAGGCTTCGGTTGATAAAGTACCATCTTCTTTATACGTTTGATAACTAAACTCTTTTGTTACACCTTCCACCTTGATGGAATTGTTAACCTCCCCGGTATTTACAAACGAGAAACTCTCTCCTGACGACGCTTCTTTTTTTACTAATGCCGGAGTAGTGCTCGCTTCAGAGATGACTTGACTGGTAGTAAAAGTGAAAGTAACGGGGTTTGACGAGGTAACTGTAACGACCATGTGCCCACCGGCACGAACGGACCTGGAAGTAGACTTTGAATCCGTATCATAATCGTAACCGGATCCGTCTGGCAGGTAGATGGCGTAATCGTACGTATTTGTACTCGTTGCGTTAGATTTTATGTACGTGGCATTCGTATGGATGTTCGTGAATTTATAAGACTCACCCTTTGATAAGGTGATGGATCCATCGTAAGCTGCTGCTAGTGCAAACTCTCCTTTTACCGAGGCTTCTTCTTCAAGATTAGCAGGCTCTGCTTCGGGTGTTTTTTCTGATGACGTGCCATCAGCAATCTCTTCTTCTGTATCGGTCTGGACAGGTTCTTCCGGAGGGGCGGTTACTGTTACGTTCCAGTGCCTTGGATTTCGCGGGGTTTGCCGTGCGCGGCGGGGGGCAACGTGACACCTACGGGAAATTTTTGCAGAACTTTAGTGTGGAGTGGGAGAGGTGGAGAATCTTCTTTGATTCCGAAAGAGATAGCTGATACAGGAGGGGATGGCTCAGGGAATAGGGGAGTGTGGCGGATTTTCGATAGGAACTTACAATAGTTTACAAAAAAATGTTCAAATGATAAAATTTGTAAAAACGAAAGGCTTGCAGGTTTTCGAGGAGGGGTATCATGCGGACTAACTTGGGTGACTTAGTATATGAACTACGAAAGAAGAACGGCTTAACACTGGAAGAATTGTCGGAGTTGTCGGGGGTGAACAAAAGCGTTCTAACTATGATTGAAGAGGGCGTAACGCAGAGACCCAGCTACGGGACAGTGAAGAAAATTGCCCAGGTACCTGGTTTTCCTTACAGCTCACTCATTGGCTGCTTCATAGAAACGGTTAAGAGTGGGGATACTTTAAGATTCATCCTCGAAGATGTGGTCAAGAAAAACTACGAAAGTCTGGTGAGCACAGTTGCTTATAAGTTTTTAGACTCACCAAGGACAGATACTTTTCTATCACTTGACTACCTGCTACAGTTCACAAGAAATCTTGATAATAGCAGGATAAAGATGGTGCTATTCGACACGATTATTTCTTATACGCGAATCAGGGGAATACCATTTTACCTTGCCAAAGCATTGTTTGAACGCTATCTAGCAGAACGTGATGATTTTACACGTTTGCGTGAAACCTACCACCGAGGTAGCGAGCTTATACATTACAGCGAACACCTTAGTACAGTCGAATATATTACTTTTTTCTACCGTATTGGCATCCACGCATATGCACTTAGGGAATATGACAAGTGTATCTACCTATGTAAAAAAGCACTAGATAAAGATGGCTTTGATAACCAGTTGAGAGCGGAAGCCTTATCTTCAATAGTCGCATCATACCTCAATATTGGGGATTACATTTTGGCTGACCTTTACCTTGAGGAATACACAAAGAGCCAATATTCCGACTATAAGAAAAATCACGCAAAGGCAATCATCCTCACTAAAAGTGGAAACTATGATTCGGCTATAGAGACCTATAAAGAATTATTGGAGTCGCTAGATCGTGAACGGCGAATTACTATACTGGTTGATCTCATTGAGGTTTACTTAATAGCAGGTAGAGGAGACTCTATAAGAGAGTTAATCGAATCGGAAAATCGCTACTTGCCTTCAGACAGTGTTAATAATCCTAGAAGGATAGAGAAGATGGCAAAATATCACTATCTAAAGGGGGAGTTTCTGATCTCGGTTGAAAGTCTGGAAGATGGAGCTAGTAACTATCTAAAAAGCGCGACTTACTACAAAAAAATAGGTCAGAGCCAAGGAGTTTTGCAAATTATAGGTAAAATTCTAAAATCTTATAAGGACTGCGAAGAAAAATTACCTCTGGATATTATGGAAAAAATTGTGCAAATATGTGATGATATTGATAAATAGTAGAAAGGAGGTTGTCTTGGTTGAAAAAAGTAATGCTCGCTCTCTACTTAATGGTGTTATGTGTAGGTGTATTACCAAGTGCAGACCCAACTCCGTATATTGTTACATTTATAGACCCAGAGTGGTAGGTTGGAATGTCCTAGATTTTGTGAACCGCGTACTGGTACTCTTTTTGGTCTTCTATCGGCAGCTCGATGAGTTTGTACTCCTGTAAGCTGTCGTTCAGTTCGAAGGTGCTGTCATCGTTTAGGTGTATGTCACCTTCTTCGCAACCGAAGTGTGCCATGATTGCTTCAACCGCTCTTACTTTCTCCATACGAATCATCCTTGTGATAGTTAAGTATTAAGAAAAAAGAGTGTAGAGAGAATATCTCTACACTCTTTAATTTGTCACTCCCATTCCCAAAAAGCAGCACCTTGGGAAATAATCAATCTGTCAAGCCATGTTTCAAAATTAAGGTTCACGTCGCAGGGGTCATCTTCATGGTCGAAGCGGACTAAATAGTTACGTGAACCTCGCCTTACTCGGTCTGCATCTATGAAGAAGTAGTCTCCGTTGTTTCTTGACACTGGCAGCAAATTTTTAGGCATGTCCTTAAATTTATGGTAACGATCTTTTATTCGTTCGAGGCTAAGCAGTTTATAACCGCCACCTGTCTTTTCGTCTTGAAATAGTTGAGCGCCGTTATGCAACAGTAAAAAGCTTCTGAAGTCGGCAGGTAGACGCACGTTCATCTCGTTCTCAAACTGAACGACCTCTTGCTCCGTAGCTGGGGGATTGAACGTGAACACAGCACGATAAACGCCCCCTTTATCCAATTGGACTGCCATAGAGTTGTTTTCGTCAAGTCTATCCTTTAAAGCTTTTAGTATAGACGCAACCAGACTATCATTCAAGCCCACATCACCTCAGATTAATAATCATCGCCTTGTGGTACATACTTACCGTAATTTCTCCACCATGGGGTTACTTCATCATCATGAAAGTCCTCAGGTAGAGGAATCAGATTATTATAACTATTGTCTCCTCCATAGGATAGTGGAATGATGTGGTGGATGTCAACATCGTTCCAATTAAAGTCAGGACTTCCATGTCTATTTTCATACCATTTAACATATTTGGATCTCATGTTATTGTCCCTTGGCTCACGTTGATTATTAGGCACCCAAGGAAGGTCTGCTCGTTCAGGCTCAAACATTACGATACCACTGTTATCATCCTCATATACAGGATACTCGATAGCTTTTTTATTGAGAAGGTAGGCAGTTCCAACGTCATAGTCAGGCATTGAGGTTCCATCTGACCATGTAGCAACTGTCGAGCAAATATTTCGCCAAAAGTGTGTATATTGAACAGAAATAGGGTCACTAAACTTCCTACTTCCTTCATACAAATCTCTCCCTGCTTTGAAGGTGAATTTCAAGTCATCTTCGTCTTTGTATTTCGCATTTCGTTTGTCTGCATATTGAAGTGTAGCTGTTCCACTCACCAATGCAGGAGATGTACCGTCAATATCCTCGATTTCGGCGTATATGATTAATTCTGCGTTCCTACTGTCCATGAGATAACCACTTTCAACGCGCACTTTATTTATTTTTGCAGCCGCATTGATTTTATGTGAGGATTTCACTTCACCTACTACTTTGTAAGGATTTTTTCCCGCCTTTATAGCGTTTGTCCATTCGAGTTGCCGCTTTTCAGATAGTTCTCCCAGGTTGCTTTTCAATTCCTGCTCGACCTCTTCTAAAACTTCCGACTGTTTTGTTTCTATCTCTTCGATACTTAACACTTCGTTAGAAGAACTATCGCTTGTGATCTCAAAGACGATAGAAGATGCCTTTTTTAACTCGCCACTTGCAATCCTTTCTTCAATTTTTGCAATTGCGTCTGACTTTTTCTCCGTAGTGTCTTTCGCATAAGAACCTGCGGGACTAAAAAGAAGACTTAGTAGACTCAATGCTGTAACTACACTAGCCATGCTTTTTCTCATGTAATTACCTCATATAGTAATATTTGGGTTACGATGCAATTATAGTATGTCGAAATTTGGTTGTAAAATAGGAATTTATAACTATATTTGTAATATATTTATAAATATTCCCTCTTTTGACGCCTGCATGATCTCTTCATCCTTGGAAGGGTATTGTGCAGGGTTGGGGGGGAGAAGTTGGTTGACGATTGCTTCAATAACTTGGTTTCAGTTCCTGTATACACTTGCGGCCTCTACCGTTTCCTGTAGGGACTGTTTGTACTTCCTGAGCAGACTATATGATGATGCTGTCAATGAGTTGTTCGCTTGTCATTTGCGTAATTCTCATCGACAAACTAATTTGTTCGCGAATAAAAAATAAGCCATTTCCGTTTAGAACGTATTGGAAAAACAGCCAGTAGCTTTTCATAGCAAAAACAGACACGTCACATATACGTGTCTGTTTTCTAACAAATCCCTGCCCCCAAACCAAAATCTACCGCCGCGGCGGGAAGAGAACGATTCGATCATCCTGCAACTCGATCCGCAGCTTGCCGTCTGCCTGGATCGCCTGGAGGTACTCCATCGGGATTTGCAGCCGTCCAGCCTGGTCAAGCACTGCCCATTCTTCATGGGAATCCGCCTCTTCTCCTGCTGAACCGCCGCTGTCCTCTTCTGTTCCTTTTCGCCGCAACAACTCGCTGGACGTCTTTCCGTCCCGGATCGCTACGACGCGATCCACCTTGCGCGCAAGCTCCAGGTCATGCGTCACGATCACGACGGTAAGACCGAACGAACGGTTCAGCTCCTGAAACAAATCGAGAATAATCGCCGCTGTGCGGGTGTCTACGCTTCCCGTCGGCTCGTCAGCCAACAGCAGCTTTGGGTTGTTTGCCAAAGCAATGGCGATCGCCACTCGCTGCTGCTCGCCACCGGACAGCTCGCTCAGCTTGTTCTTTTTGCGATGGCCCAGCCCGACCAGTTCCAGCAGTTCGTGCGCCCGCTCGCGTTTTCGCATGCCGCGAAGCAGCATCGGCATCTCTACATTTTGCAAAGCCGAGAGATACGGGATCAGGTTGCGCGCGTTGTTTTGCCAGACAAAGCCGACCGTCTGCAAACGATATTGCACCAATTCCCTCGGCGTCAACCGAAACAAATCCGCTCCCGCGACCGACAGCTTTCCGGCCGAGGGACGATCCAGTCCCCCCAGCATGTTCAGAAGCGTTGACTTTCCGCTCCCGCTATTTCCGATAATTCCCATCAATTCCCCGTTCTCCACACGCAGATCCAATCCTTGCAGCGCCACTACTTCCAGATCGTTAGCCTTGTAGATTTTAACCAAGTTTTCGCACACAATCATCTGCTTAGTCCTCCCCCAGCTTGACGGCCTGGTGAATCTGCATGCGCGACAGCAAAAACCCTACAATGCCGATTCCGATCGCAAGCGTCACCGCAATAAACGTATAGATCACTTGCTCATCTTGCGGCATCGAGACGACGGTAAAGGGCGGCACTTGCTTGTCCGCATGCAAGTAGAGACGCAGTGCCGGCAAAAACAGGATGTTGGACAGCTTGCCTGCCGCCATTCCGATCGCAAAAGCAAAGCCGAACGTCAACAGCTGCTCCCAGGCCAGGATGGACAAAAGCTGCCTGAACGGCATGCCCATCGCGCGGAACACGCCGTATTGCAATTTCCTTGCTCCCAGTGTCAGTACCCAATACATCACGTACCCGATAAAAGTAACGAGCATCGACAGCAAAAATCCGAGCGTCAGCGAGCCGTTCAGTCCGAGGTAAAAGGCGTTGTTTTTCACCGTGATCAGCTGCTGCCTGGCATTGTCCAGCATGGCGAGCTTGACCCCGCCTTGGGCCAAACTTTTGTAGAGCGACTCGGAGGATGCCCCAGCCTTCATTTTGATCCAGACCTCATAAGGCTCCAGCCGAATCTTGTCCTGGACAAAAGGCAAGTTGGCCACAGCCAGGTACTGTTCCTGCATTTTGCTTGTATACGTGCTTTTGACTGGCGCCGGACTCCATCCCGGCCAGTAGTCGACGATCGCATATACAACCATCTCAACCCGGCGCGAATTGCCCCATCCCATCAGGATCGTTTGCCCCTCCACAACGTGCAGCTTGTCGGCGAGCGAACGGGACAACAAAAGCGCCTGCGGTTCTTTTGCCAGCAAGTTCAAATATTCATGAAAATGATGCGGCAGCAAACCAGGCTTGATCCAGGCCGTCTGCCCGAACTCTTTTGGATCGATCCCCATCAAGGTAATATCTGACACCGGATCTCCCTGAAAAGCGGCCTCGGCCAGTCCATTTACGTATACCTTCGCGGCATGCTCCACTTCCGGCAAGCTGGTGAACACTTGAAAATCCGGCTCGATATACTGAACAGGAGGCGCTACAGGCTCTTTTTCCGCGCTCTCGCCTTCCTCTGCGTTGTTGCCCCGCCTAAAGACCATGACAGGTGGCTTGTCGCTCTCCCACTCGGTTTTCAGCCGGATGTCGGCACCTGTTCCGTAGCGGATTCGCTCTTCCGCATTTTGATTAATGGTCCGCGCCGTGCTTGCGCTGTACATCCCGACTGCAACGGTAATCGTCACAAAGAGCATGAGAAAATGATACTGGCGCGGCGACCTGCCTACCTGGACCAGCGTAGTATGCAGCGAGAGCGGAAAGACCGAGCGCCCCGCCCACGACAGCAACCGCAGCAACCACGGGTACAGCCGGAGGCAGAGCAAGCCAAAGCCTAGCGAAAACAGAACAGGCACAAAAAAGAGCAGGAAGTCTACGGAGATGTCCGAAGCCCCTTCCGTCACTTTGGCGGCGTTTTCCACGGCGAGTCGGTGCGAATACCAGCCATACCACGATATCGCAAGCAGCAGTACATCGAGGAAAAGCCGATGCCAGACCGCCGAGCCACTCATTCGCGCGAGACTTTGCTTATGCGTTACTATATTTTGTCTCGTAGCGAAAAACACCGACAACAGCAAAAGCCCGATACATGCAAGCACCGTCCACGCCGCGTAAGCAAAAACCTCGCTGTTTACGGCGATCTCCAGCCCTTTGCGATCGACAAATTCGAGAAACCCGTTGGAAATGCCCAATATTTTGCTGAGCTGAACCCCGACAAAAGGCCCGAGCAGAAAAGCGCACAATCCGAGAATGCCTATCTCCATTAAATAGATAAAAAAGATTTGCAGCCGACTCGCTCCACGGCTCCCGAGCACTGCAATCTCTGTGCGCTGCCTCTCCACAATCAAGCCGGAAACCATGACCAAATACAGACCGAGCATCAGAAAAATCGGGATGTAGAGCGACCAAAGAATCAGCTTGAACTGCTTCGCCTGCTCCTCGTATTTTTTCGCGATACTGCCTGCTGGAAACTGAATGCCGTACTCCGCCCCCTTCAAACCTTGCTGCTTCAAATACGCTTCCATCCCCGCTACGACAGAAAGCAACTGTTCCGTATCGGGAATGCGAAACGACTGATACTGCATGGCCACGTACATCTGGGCAAATATAACGAGATTCTTTTCCTGCAAAAAAACGCTGCGCAATAGTTGCTCGTCCAAAATAAAGCCTTTTTCGTATTCGGACGCGGTGACAAACCAATACGGATCGTTTCCCTCTTTTTCCTTGAATACGCCAACTGGCTTGACTCGTACCGCGAGTCCTTTTGCCTTATCTGTCGTCAGCTCATACAAACTTCCCAGGACCATTTTTCTATCCCGCAAAGCTTTTTCCGTCACAAGCGCTTCCAGCACGCCATCTACTTGCGTTGCAGCCGGCATTCGCCCATCGACCAGAGTCATATGCTTTTCCAGCTCACTCAAGGAATAGAGCGGCGTACTATCGGGGCTGGCAGCCTTTGTTCCTTGCAGCCGGGATGGCGCAGCGTCAAAAGGGACTGTCCGCAAAACGGTGACATGTTCGAGTACAGGCACACCCAGCGGAGCAATCACCTCGTTTTGCAAATGGACGGCCATATTGTCGAAAAGGGCTGCGCTATTCTCCACTGGTTTGTTCAAATTGACGGAGACGAGCAGGCCGCCAGGGAAGTGCTTCACCTTGTTTTGGTATTCCTCCAGCTCCTTTGTGAGCAAACGCTGGAGAACCCCTGACGTGAAGGCAGGAATGCTGGAAACCAATCCTACAGCGACGATCAGCCCGATCAGCAAACTGCCGACAAGCCAGCGGTTATTTATCATTTTTCGCAGGATCATCTGCACCATCGCCACGACATTGTCCCCCTATTCCAAAATAATCAGTTGGCCTGCCACAAGACCCTTGCGAATTTCGACCTCCGTCTGGTTCATGATCCCGATCTCCACGTCCACTTCCTTCTTGCTCTTGCCGTCCAAGACGCGCACGTAATTTCTGCCCGCTATTTCATGCAGCGCTTTTCGCGGGATAATCAGTGTCTGCTCCGCTTTGTCCACGATGACCTCAATGCTGACTCCCGTTCCGATTTCCAGTCCCTGCGCAAACGTTTTCGGGGAGATGAGCAAGCTTCGCTGATACAAATTGCTCAAATCTTCCGGCAAATTTTCCGGGACGTGAAGCGGTGTCTGTACGACTGTTCCCTCTATTTTATCTCCGCCGTTAACAGAGATAATGACGTTCATGCCTTCCTTGACATCTTTCAGAGCCTCTCGCTCCGGAGCGGTGTAAATGACGTACAGCTTGCTCGGATCGCCTACAGTGACGAGCGTTTGGTGCGCGTCCACCTCATCGCCTACTTGCTCGTTGCTGACGAAGATGACGATTCCGTCAAAAGGCGCCACCAGCTTGGTCTGCGTCCAGCGTTTTTGCAGATTGTCCAGCTCCATTTGCTTTTGCTTCACATTCAGCTTCGCCCGCTCCACGGCGTACTTGCGTTCTTGCGGGTCCTGCAATTTTGCCAGCTCCAAAAGAGCCTTGTCCCACTCGATCTTGGCCAGCTTCGTCTCACTCGCCTTGGCGTTCATCTCCGCCTTCAGAGCATCCAGCTTGGCCGATTCCACTTCGTAATGATTGTCGCGCTGGGCATCCAGCAGCTCCAGCTTGGCTTTTTCCACCTCGTAGCGGGCGGATTCGATCTCCCGCTCCAGATCGGCGGCATCCAGCTCAGCCAGCACTTGCCCTTTTTTCACCCGCTCCCCGCTTTGGGCAGCAAACGACTTCAGGCGCAGTCCTTTTGTCTCGGGAAAAGATAGCTCCACCGTATTCGCGGTCGTAAACGTACTGTTGCCTTTGACGCTTTTCACGATTGATCCTTGCGTCACTTCGGCAACCTCGTACGTAATCGGAGATGGCTCCACCAGCGGCGGCGCCAAAGCTTCCTCTTCCTTTGGCAACAGGGAACAGCCTGTCAACATCACGGCCAACGATACATACAGCCACTTCATCTGCTTACCTCGAACCGCGTACCGTCTTGATGCGACCGTCCTCCAATTCATAGACATCATCCGCCACCTCCATTACCCCAGGATCGTGTGTGGTCATGACGATACTCATTTCGCCTTCATCCACCAAGCGGCGAAACAAACGGCTGATCTGCAGCCCTGTTTTGCTGTCTAGCTCGGCTGTCGGCTCATCTGCCAAAAGCAGTGTCGGCCTGCTCGCAATCGCTCTGGCAATCGCACATCGCTGCTGTTCTCCTCCGGACATCTCGAACGGCCGATGCTGTGCCCGTTTGGACAATCCCACGAAGTCAAGAGATTCACCGACACGCTCCTTCCATGTCGCAGCAGACGCTCCGGACAGGCGCAGCCCAAACTCGACGTTTTCCGCCGCTGACATGAGTGGAAGCAAGCCAAACGATTGAAAAATAAAGCCCATGTGCTTTTTCCTGATTTTGGTGCGCGCATGATCAGGAAGCTTGCCGATTTCACGGCCCTCGAAATAAACGCTGCCTGACGTCGGGCGATCAAGGCCGCCCAGCAGATTTAAAAGAGTCGTCTTGCCTGACCCTGATCTTCCTTTTAAAACTAGCAATCTTCCTTTTTCCACGTGCATTTCTACACCTTGCAGCGCTCGAACGGCAGCCGCCCCTCGGCCAAATATGCGTTCTACGCTTTTTGTCTCTGCAATCAAAGTCACGATGACACCCCCGAAAATAAATTTTTAAATAGATAGAATATTATAGTAACGAAAATAATGACTTCTTTTCCATGAAAATGCAATAAAGCAATATAAAATAAAATAAACCGTTACTTTATTTCTTTTTGTTTCCAGTTCTATTCCTATTCAAAATTCTTATTGATAATAGTAATCATTCTCTAATATAATCATCCCAAAAGACAAAGATATTGATTCTCATTATCAAGTAACGGGAGGCTATACATCGTGAAGCAAGCAGGATGGAAAATGGGCATGATGGCGTTGCTGTTGACAAGTGCAGTCGGGTGCAGCAACACGCAACCTGCCGAACCGGCGAAGGATTCAAGCGCAACCGCACAACAACCAGCTACAGAACAACAGACAACCTCGTCCTCAACAGAGAAAGCGGCTGCCGCAATTAGCGTGGACGAGAAACAGGCAGCAGAGCTGCTGGCGCAATTCCAGGGTCACTCTCCTGCCAAAGTCGTAACGATCTCCGTCGCGATTACCGAAATCATGAACGAGCTAGGCATTGCCCCGATCGGAGTGCCTACGACCAGCAGCAAGCTGCCTGCTGCTCTGGACAGCGTGCCCCGGATCGGGACGTCGCACCAGCCTGACCTGGAGCAAATCGCCAAGCTCCAGCCGGAAATCGTCCTCGGCCCCAGCTCCATCAAAGACAGTGTCGACAAAAAATTGAAGCCTGCGGGCACGCCAACCGCTTATTTGCCCGTCGATTCCCTCGATGAGCTGAAGCTGTCCACAGTCGTGCTCGGACGCCTTTTCAAACAGGAAGCGAAAGCAGAACAACTGCTCGGCAAAATCGCGGAACAGGAAAAAACCGCCATCGAGGCGACGAAGGGCAAGCCGGCTCCCAAAGTGCTGTTTTTGTTCGGCTCGGCTGAAGCGCTCATGGTCATGAATGAAAACACGTTCGCCGGAAGCATCGCCCGCAACCTGGGGGCTGTCAACGTAGCTGCCGATACACTCAAACAAACGCAAACCTACGCTCCTTTGAACATGGAGAGCATCATCGCGGCCAATCCGGATGCCATCTTGCTTGTAGCGCACGGCGATCCGAATGCTGTAGCGAAAAAATTCGAAGAAGACGTGAAAAAGAACGGCGCCTGGGAAAAAATGAACGCCTTCAAAAATGGCAAAATGCAGTCGCTTGATTTCAGTACGTTCGGCACGGCTTCTCTCGTCAACGCCCCTGCGGCCTATCAGCAGCTTGCGGACATCCTGTACAAGTAAGCAATAAGGAGCTTTTGCCGTGAGCCAGAACCACTCAAACAAAAAAACAGTCGTGTTGGGAATCGCCTGCCTGCTGCTTCTGCTGGCTACGCTGCTCTCTGTCGGGCTCGGGAGTGTGCAGCTATCGCTGTGGGAAACAATGACAACGGTACTGGGGCAAGGGACTGAAGCCAACCATACCATCCTGTGGGACATTCGGATTCCCCGCGTTTTCCTTGCGCTCTTGATTGGCGCCAATCTCGCCGCATCCGGAGCGCTGTTGCAGGCTGTCATGCAAAACCCGCTGGCTGATCCCGGGCTGACCGGAGTGTCCAGCGGTGCAGCCGTCACGGTTTTGTTCATTATGCTGGTGGTGCCCGGCTATTCCGCTCTCATCCCGCTTTTTGCCATCCTCGGAGGCGGGGTCGCTGCCTTGATGGTTTACATATGGGCCTGGAAAAAGCAGGGGGGCTTCACTCCTGTGCGCATCATCCTGTCTGGTGTCGCCGTCAATGCCGTATTTGGCGGCGTCATCGGCCTGTTGTCCATTTTGTACAGCGACAAGCTGCCAGCGGCTCTGCAATGGATGAACGGGAGCCTGTCCGGGAAAAGCATGAGCGATGTGCTGACGATCCTCCCCTACTCGGTCGCCGGGTGGATCGCCGCTCTGTTATGCATTCGCTCCGCCAACATTTTGCGCCTGGGCGAGCAGGTCGCGCACAATCTCGGGCAAAACTTGAATCGGCTCCGCTTCACCTTGTCCCTGATCGCCGTCTACCTCGCTGCCATCTCCGTATCGACCGTGGGACTGGTCGGTTTTGTCGGGCTGATCGTCCCGCATATGGCGCGCATGCTGATGGGCTCCGATTACCGGATGAACCTGCCTTTCGGACTTGTCCTCGGCTCTCTCGTCCTGCTCGTAGCGGATACGCTGGGACGGACGCTTTTTGCACCGCTCGAAATTCCGGCAGGGATCGTCATGGCGATTGTCGGCGGCCCCTACTTCCTTTACCTGATGCGAAAAGGAGGACAGTGAAGTGCTACATGTACAGTCGTTGAATATAAATTACGGGAGCAAACGAATCGTCAACGATTTTTCCCTGACGATCGAGGAAGGGGAAATCGTTTCGATCATCGGACCAAACGGCTCAGGCAAATCGACCGTGCTCAAAGCGATCTCGCGCCTGATTCCTTGCGAGAGCGGCTGTGTGCGCATCGCGGGCCAACTGGCGGACAGCATGAGCATGAAGCAGCTGTCCCGCGTCATGTGCATGCTGTGCCAATCCAACTCCTGTCCCTCGGATGTCACCGTCGAGGAACTCGTCGGATATGGTCGTGTTCCGCACAAAAAATGGTATGAACGACTCGATGCAAACGATTTTGAAATCGTCGACTGGGCCTTGCAGCAAACAGGCATGGACAGCTACCGGAAGCGCTATCTGGCTTCCCTGTCCGGCGGGGAAGCCCAACGAGCCTGGATTGCCATGGCCTTGGCCCAGAAACCGAAGCTTCTCTTGCTCGATGAACCGACAACGTATTTGGACATCGCCCACCAGCTGGACGTGCTGGAGCTGGTAGCAAAGCTGAATAAGGAATTACAGCTCACGGTTGTGATGGTGCTGCACGATCTGAACCACGCCAGCACTTACAGCGACAAGATTTGCGTCATCAAGGACGGGGACATTCGCGTATTCGGCAAGCCCCAGGATGTCTTTACGATGGAGCTGATTCGCAGCGTCTACGGCGTCGACACGGAAATTCAATATACGCCAGACAGCAAAAGCCCGCGTATCCACGTCCTGAAAAAAGCACAATAATTTACGAAAAGCGAGGGATGCTCGTATGAAAGCAATGGACAAAGAAGCGATGAAGGTTCAGTACCAGACGTTTGCGGCCGGTATGAAAACACTCATGCTCAGCACAATCGACGAGCATGGAACGCCGTTTATCTCCTATGCCCCGTTCGTCAAGCACAACGGAAATTTTTATATTTACATCAGCAAAATCGCCAATCACTACCGTTACCTGGAAGAACAGCCGGGAGTCGATGCGATGCTGATTGAAGACGAATCCAAGACAGCGAATCTGTTTGCCCGCCAGCGCGCCCGCTTCGTCTGCACAGCCCGCAACATCGGCAACACCGGACATGATGAGATATTCGCCCAGTTCGAACAGCGCTTCGGCAAAAGCATGATGGATATGCTGCGCGGCCTCGACTTCTCCCTGTTCGAGCTTGAGCCATCGGAAGGCCGCTACGTTGCCGGATTTGGTCAGGCGTACGACATCGACCTGGCCGCGGACAAATTCGTGCACGTCAACCGGGACGGCCATTCCCAATCAGCCAAATAGACATTCACGCCAACAGGAGGGCAATTTCATGACTACATATTCAACTGCATTGACACTGTGGCTCACCATCCAGGAGAGATTCCACAAAACAGCCAAAAGCATGCCGGAAGAAGATTTGAAGCTCCGCATGGGCGCGGCATCCATCGGCTATATGCTCAGACATAACGCCGAGGTGGAATACATGTTTGCCGACTGGTATTTCGGGCAAAGCATCCCGGCAGACGTTCAGCTTTTGACGAAAAACGGGCCTGTCGAGGGAAAAGAATTTACCAACATGCGCGAGCTTGCCGATTTCATGACAGCCTCCAACGACCATCTGCTTGCCGGAATGCAGAACATGTCGGAAGAAGCGTGGACGACGCCTGTGACGACGCCGCTCGGTACGTCGACCCCGCTCGAAGCATTGGGACGCCTCATGTACCACACAGGCATCCACGCCGGACAAATCTCGCAAATTCAGCGAGCGTTCCATGCAAAAGAAAAAGAGCGCACGCATTAAAGCGCCGCTCTACACAAAAAAATCGCCCCTCGTCACGATCCAGCGGACGAAAGGGCGATTTTTTCATTGGCAATTGCGTCAGGACATGACGATTTTTCTGGCTGCGTTCAAAAACATTTTCACGCCGATTTCCAGCGCATCCTCGTCGATGGTAAAGCGCGGATGATGGTGCGGGTAAGTGATCCCCTTTTCCTTGTTTCCGGCCGCGACATAGAAGAAGCAGCCCGGAGCTTTTTGCTGGAAGGCGGAAAAGTCTTCGCCGCCCATCGTCGGACGCATATGCTCGACCCACTCTTCGCCCAGCGCTTCCACGACGACCTCTTCCATCAGACGCGTCACTTCCGCATCGTTGATTACCGGACGGTAGCCGAACTCGTATTTGAACTGATAGCTCGCGCCGTGTGCTTCGGTAATCCCTTTGATCACGCGCTCCATCAGGCCGGGAATGGACTCCCGCAACGTTTGGTCAAAGCTGCGCACCGTCCCGCAAATTTCTACCGAGCCAGGAATGACGTTGTGAGTAGTCCCGCCGACAAACTGCGTGACGGACAGCACCAGGTTGTCGAGCGGATCGGCATTGCGCGAGACGATATGCTGCAAATTGGTTACGACTTGTGCCGCAACGGCGATGCTGTCGATTGTTTCATGCGGAAGCGCGGCATGGCCGCCTTTTCCCACTACAGTGATCCAGAACGTGTCAGGCGCTGCCATCATTGGTCCCGGGCAAATGCCGACTGTCCCGAACTCCATCGTCGCCCACAGGTGCGTCCCGATGACGATATCCACGCCATCCATTACACCTGCCTGCACCATCTCCTCCGCACCGCCTGGAAACACTTCTTCGGCGTGCTGGAACAAAAAGCGCACTTCGCCCTTGATCTGCTCTTTCATGCCGGACAAAATTTTCGCAGTACCAAGCAGCATCGAGGTATGTCCGTCGTGCCCGCAAGCGTGCATCACGCCCGGATTTTTCGAGACAAATTCAAAGCTGTTTTCTTCCGTGATCGGGAGCGCGTCCATGTCCGCGCGCATCGCCAGCACTTTTCCCGGCTCGGAGCCGATAAGCCGCGCCATCACACTGTTTTTCGTCGGTCTGCTCACTTCCAGGTTGCCAAAAGACAAAAGCGTCTCATAGACGAATTGCGCTGTCTTCTCTTCGTGGAAGGACAGCTCGGGATGCTCGTGCAAGTAGCGTCTCCACGCTATGACTTGCTCTTTGACCGCTCCGGCCGCCTGGTTCAAATCTGTCACTGTCGCTGTCATCGTTGTCTCCTCCTCGCCCGGCGAACGGCTTTGGAGCGCCTGTCCGCCTGCCTGCTCTCTATATTTGCTTTGCCAAAGTCAAAACGGTTCGGTACAACACCTTCGCTCCGTCCGCGCAATCCTCCATAGTCGAGTATTCCGCCGGATTGTGGCTGATGCCGTCTTTGGAGCGGATGAAAATCATCCCGACCGGACACAAATCGACCAGCTGCATGCAGTCGTGCCCCGCTCCGCTAGGGAGTCGGAACACTTCCAAGCCTTCCGCTGCACAGCCGTCCGCCGCAGCCTCCTGAATGCTGTCCGAGCATACCGCTGGCGCGATCCGCTGCAACAACTCCACTTTCAGCGTCACGTTGCGCTCTGCGCAAATCGCCTTGGCCCGATCGCAAATGCGCCGTTCCACGTCATCGCGAATCAACTCGTCCACATCGCGCAAGTCGAGCGAGAACTCTACCCGGCCCGGAATCACGTTGACCCCGCCAGGAAACGCCTGGATTTGTCCGACTGTCCCGACGCTGGTTCTCGTCCGGGCAGCTTCGTCTTCGATGGCGAGCATCACGCGTGCGGCCGCAGCCAGCGGATCACGGCGCAAATTCATCGGGGTAGCTCCGGCATGCCCTGCCTCGCCTTCCAAAATGAATTTCATCCAGAGCGGCCCCGCTACACCTGTGACGATTCCGACGGACAAACCGCGGCTTTCCAGCACTTTGCCCTGTTCGATATGCAGCTCCACATACGCCTTGACGCTGCCAGGCGCGCGTGCGGCAAGGCCCGTCTGGTCAGGATCAAGCCCGACCTGGCGCATCGCCTCGGCTATGGTGATTCCGTCCTTGTCTGCCTGCTCCAGCTCGCTTCTTTTGATCAGTCCGGCAATCGCCCGGCTTCCGATCATCCCGTAGCCAAACCGCGTTCCTTCCTCGTCCGTCAAAGCAAGCACCTCAATCGGGTGCTCCGTCTCAATTCCCTGCTCATTCATCGTCTGCAAAATTTCCACGCCTGCCAAAACGCCAAGAGGCCCGTCAAAATCTCCGCCATTCGGCACGGAGTCGATATGCGAGCCAACCAAAACAACAGGTGCCGAAGGATTTTTCCCTTCTTTGCGTCCAATCAGATTGCCTACTTCATCCTCGCGAACGTCAAGCCCTGCTTCCTTCATGAAGGAAGCTACGAGATCTTTTGCCGCACGCTCCTCGGGGGTAAACGACAGCCGCGTTATCCCTCCAGCTTCCTGGGCGCCAATCTTGCCCAACTGCCCCAGCCGATCCCACAACCGATCCGCATTGATCATGACGAGTGACTCCTCCCTTATCCAACCGCTTATTAACGGTTGATTTACGGCTATGTCCCTAATTGTATAATAGTCTGTCTATTTTGAAAAGAAAAAAGCGTGTCGCCACGCCTCCCAAATAACGCACTTATCACAAGGAAATCCGGTACACTTTGCGCGGACGGCCGCGCGGATTCGGACTCTCCTCGCCGACGACTTGCGCGATGCCTTTCGACTCCAGCTCGATCAATATCCGGCGGGCGCTGCGTGGCAAAATTTGCATATGCGAAGCCAACTCATGCGCGTTGATCTCTTGCTTGCCCCGCTTTTTCAAAATCGACTCCAGCTTGGACAAAGTCATGACGCTTAACGACGTCAACTGGCTCAGTTCCTGCAACTTTTCCGAGTCGTAGCGATAGGCGATCTGCTCCTCCCGTCCCAGTGGCCCAAGAACGCTTTTGTCGTCCAAAAACACCATCCAGTTGCCAGCTCCCCGCTCCTTGGCGTGAAGCAGTGCCGTGCCGCCGTGAATTTCCGCTTCGTAAGCCGTTTTGCCGATGCCGATGCCGCACGTGACCAGATCGGGGCGAATCCCGAACAGCTCCTCCAGATCGGGAATCGTGGCGTAGTCAGACGTGACCTCCTGCACTTTTCCGCGCGTGGTAAAAATCACGTAGCGCCCCGGCCCGGCCGTCTTCAGCGAGCCTTGCAAATACTTGGCGTAGCGCAAGAGCTTTTCCATCGTCTTGATCTCGGCATTTTGCCATTCATCCGTGGAAAAATTGCCGCCCGCAAGCTCGCGGAACGGATCGATTTCCATCATCTGCACCGCGATCTGCGTATCCTTGAAGTGGAGCATCTCGTGCGTGCGCAAAAGCATGTGGATGACAGACAGCACGCCCGCTTTTGTCGGCACGACGCGATGTACCGGGACACCGCGGCGCAAAAGCTCCTGCTCAGCCGTTCGCAGGCAAGTGACCGCTGCCTTTGTCTTGCCTTCCTGCCATAGCTTTTCGTGAAAATCCGCCAGCTCGCTGGCCAAAATCGCGCCCTCGTAATGTTTGAGCCAGCGAAAGCCTTCTGCTATGCCCGCTTCCTGCAAAAAGTGTCCAAGCTCTTCCGCGGTGAACGTGTCGAAGCTCACCTCGTCTACGCGAATCCCGAGCTGGTGGGACAAATGCAGCAACGTTCGGTACAAGCTCGCGCCAATGTGCGGCACATAGGCTGTCGGCACCTGGATTTTGCCCGTCTGGCTCGCCATCGCATGCGGAACCTGGCCGGAAAAAAGCCACATGTCCACCTCGTCCAGGTGCGGCAGCAGCAAATCCGGAATGTCTTCTTCTCTCCAATACACAATCGGCAAGCATTCAATCTCGGGAAACTCCTGCACAGCCGATTCGATGATCGCAAGCGAATCATCCGCGCCGATCACGCCTAGTCGCAGCCTCAATACTCGTCCCTCTTTCACGCTTTTTTCCTAGAATAGCAAAAATTTGCGCCGGCAAACAGCCACCGCCTTCCGTTAACGGGCGACCAGACTGCCTGCTGCCTGCCCGATCCGGTGCGCCGCGTACAAAATGGGCACGACCAGCAAACAGTAAGGCAGCGTGCTCCAGACGAGCGACCATGTGACCAGACCCGCTTCGAACAAGCGGACATACGTGTACACGCTGTAGGGCAGAACCAAAATCACGGCAGTTGCCACGCCAGGTGTGTACGTGCGCAGCGCAATCGTATGCCCGAGATGGGTGAAGACATGCAGAAACATGACGTGCAGGCAGACCAGGAACAACGGCAAATAAGTTCCCTGTGGCAGTGTGGCAGCCGCAAGCACGACCGCAGCAGAGAGGACAGCGAAAATGCACGCGACTGCCACGGCAAACTGTGCGGTACTCATGGACAGAGACGGCTCCAGCCATTTTTGCAGGCCGCGGGGAACCTTTTGCATGATCTGCTCCCGCTTCACCCGGAGCCAGCTTTCGACCATGATGATTTCCTCCAGATCGTGAAAGACAAACACAACCAGCAACAGCCAAATGAGATGCGTCAACTCACCCATGCGTCATCCCCCTCATCGCTTTTCCTGCAAAATTCCGTGCGCCAAAAAGCATACGGCTTCCTCGGCGAGCTGCTCGGGCGGCTTTTCCCCGGTCAGCAAAAAGCGGGCCGTCAGCCGGTAGCATACGGCGACCATCGCTTCTGCGGCCACTTCAGGCGACAAAGCGGCGCGGACGTGTCCGGCAGCCTGATTTTGCCGCAAGTTGGCGCTTACCATCGCTGCCAGCTTGCGGTGCAGCTTCTCTCCTGCTTCCGCCTGATACAGGACAATCTGCGTCAATTCGGGCCGCTCCTGAAAGAACTCAAACAGAGCGACGAGATTTTCGCGCACCTGGTCGAAGACGTCTGCTTTGCCCAACGCCGTTACCTTGCTCCCTCCGTCAGCAAGCTCCCACAGCCGGGAAAAAAATTCGTCCATAAGCTGCTGGTACAGCCCTTCCTTGCTCTCGAAATACTGGTAAAAGGAAGCTTGCGTCAGCCCCGCCGCCTTGACGATGTCGCTCACCCGCGCGCGATGAAACCCTTTCGCCGCAAATTCAGAAGCTGCCGCCGCAAGCAGTCGGCCACGGCTTTGCTCGCCTTTTGGCAATTTGCTCTCCTCCATCTCCCCACCCCCAAAAGTAACTCAACAGTTATATAACTCATGAGTTACTTTTACATTTTTTGGCTTATTTTGTCAATCCCCTCTTGCTTTTTTGATTGGTACTGCGTAAAATGATTGCTCAAAGGGTATCTTTTTAATGGCAATGAGGAAGAAGAGTAGTCATTTTTCGAGACGACAGAGAGCTGATGGTTGGTGCGAATCAGTGTTGAGGGAATGATGAATGGGCTTCCGAGCTCCAAACCGAACCCGGCTTGTTCGCAGCGGCAGTAGGCTTTGGCGTTACGTCCGTACGTTACAAAGGACACCGTATCAAAACGGTACGGAACAAAGCGATTTTGCGCATGATTGTTTCCTGTGCAAAATAACAAGGGTGGCACCACGGTTCATTCGTCCCTGTCCAGGGCGGATGGACCTTTTTGTATTTCCATCATTTATTTCCCCATTTGGAAAGGAGCAGCATCTATCATGAAAACCATTTTTTCCGGTATTCAGCCCAGCGGCATCTTGACCCTCGGCAACTATTTGGGCGCCATGAAGCATTTTGTTCCGTTGCAGGACCAGTTCAACTGCTATTACTGCATCGTCGATCAGCATGCGATCACTGTGCCGCAAGAGCCGGCTGTTTTGCGCGAAAACATTCGTCGTCTCGCAGCCCTCTACCTGGCAGTCGGCCTCGATCCGAACAAAATGACCTTGTTCATCCAATCGGAAGTTCCGGCCCACGCCAAGCTCGGCTGGATCATGCTTTGCACGGCGTACCTCGGCGAGCTGGAGCGCATGACCCAATTCAAGGACAAATCGGACGGACGCGGCGAGTCGATCCCTGCCGGACTGCTGGCGTATCCTCCACTGATGGCGGCAGACATTCTCCTGTACGGCACTGACCTCGTTCCGGTCGGCGAAGACCAGAAGCAACACCTGGAGCTGACACGCGACCTGGCAACCCGCTTCAACAACCGTTACGGAGAAATTTTCACCATTCCGGAAGTTCGCCTGCCGGAAACGGGCGCACGCATCATGTCGCTCGCCGATGGCACGAAAAAGATGAGCAAATCCGATCCGAACCAGGGCGGCTTCATCTCCATGCTGGATGACCCGGCTACGATCACGAAAAAAATCAAGCGTGCGCAGACCGATTCCGACAGCGCTGTGCGCTATGACAAGACAGAAAAGCCAGCTGTCTCCAACCTGATGACCATCTACTCGCTCTGCTCCGGCAAATCGCTGCAAGAGATCGAAGCGATGTACGACGGCAAAGGCTACGGCGCTTTCAAGACCGACCTGGCCGAAGTCGTGGTGGAAACATTGCGTCCGATCCAGGAGCGCTACGAGCAGCTATTCCACTCCTCCGAGCTGGATGACATTCTCTCTGCCGGAGCCAAAAAAGCCAATGATGCTGCCAACGAGATGCTGCACAAAGTCGAAACAGCGATGGGCATGGCTCGCTAACCGACAGCAAGAACCACGCAAAAAACGGGCCGGGATATATCTCCCGACCCGTTTTCTTTTGGCAAAAGCGACTACGAATACTGCGTTACTTGCTTCGCATCGGCCGCCTTTTTGGTAACGAAGCTGACAGCAACCATGACGAATATGTTGACCACGAGAGCGAAAACCCCGTTGTTCAAATCCTGAATCCACTGGGGGAAGCCCGCGAACAGCATGGCCATAGTCGTTTTGGTGAACGTCATGTACAAGACGATTCCTACCCCGAAGAAAATGCCCAGGAACGCCCCTTGCTTCGTAATCTGGTTACGCTTCATCAAGCTGCAATACAGGGCCGGAGCCAGTTGGGTCACCAAACTAAAAGAGGTGAGGTACAAAGTGGCAAGCGTGTTGTTCTCGCCCAAAGCCATCATCGTGCACACGAGGGACAGGACGATCACGAAGCTTTTGGCAATCAGGGCAGAGTTGGCCCCTTCGGCCTTGGGAAACATGTAACCGTATACATTCTTCGTCAGCATCGTAGCCGCAGACATCAGCATCATGGAGCCGGGCACGAGGGTAGCCAACAAGCCTGTAGCACCGATGATGCCCACAAACCACGGATCAAACGTCTTCATCGACAGGCGCAAAAGCGCGTAATCGCCGTCTGGCCCCGTAAGTCCAGGCACTTGAACGATGGCGGTAAAGCCGACAAAGTAGACGAACAAAATCATGATCGCATAGAGCGGAAGCAAAATGGCGTTGGTACGGAATGTCCGCGCATTTTTGGCTGCGAAAATCGTCGGTGCGTTATGCGGCCACATGAAGTAGCCGAAAGCGCTGATCGCTACGGTGGAGATGAACCAGGAGAGACTCATGCCTTTGTCCGGCAAGGTCAAAATCCCTTCCTTGGCCGCACTGACCGTTTCAAACATATGTTGAAAACTGCCATGGTAATGCACGGGCAAGTAAATACCGAGGAACAGGATGACAAAGAAAATCAGAAAGTCTTTCACCGTGGAAGTCCAGGCAGAACCGTGGATGCCGGAAATCATGACGTAAACGACCAAGGCGATCATCCCGATCCAGATCGCTACGGTAGGAGAAATCGCTCCGTACGAAGTGGCGGACACCAGTATACCCATCGACTTGAACAACAGAACAATATAAGGGACAAGGGCGACTACGCCGACAATCGTCACAAACACGCCCAACACGGGACTGTTGTATTTGACGGCAAAAAATTCGGATTGGGACACGAGGTTGTGTTTCTTCGCGAACCGCCAGATCGGGGGCAACAGCCAGTAGGACGTAATCGCGCCCAAAGTCGTTAAAGCGATCAGATAAAAGCCGACTGCGCCTTTGGAATAAGCCAGACCGCTCGTGCCGAGCAGGGTAAAAATCGAGTACGTCTCACCCGCCAACAGCAGGAACACGAAAATACTGCCGAATCCCCTGCCGCCAATCGCCCATTGCTCCATGCTCATGTCTTTTCCCCTGTGGGCCATGATGCCCAGCAACAGACTGACGAGTAACGCCCCGAAGATGATCCACATCGCGCTGTTCATTCGGTTTCCTCCTCTTGTTTGTTAATCGGATCGAGCTTGAAAATGATCCACATGATGACAGAGGACATAATCGTCCAGAAAAAGAACCAGAACAGCAGGAAAGGAAGTCCGAAAACGAATGGTTCCATTCGGTTGACAAATCCTGTGCCGACAAGAATTGCCAGAAACGGCAGCAAGCCGAGCAAATAATACACTTTCATCGATGTAGCCCCCTTTTCGTGGCAGGCAACAGGAGACCAGCCGCCCGGTCCGGTCGTTTACAGCCGTTCCGGTAAAAATGGCCAGCGCTCCGTTCGCCTGCTCTGTGACTGTTTTTATTGGGCCTGTCCGTATGTTTTCATCAACAAATGCAGCGTTTCCAGCATGACATTGGCTCCAGCCTCAATGTCTTCCCAAGACGTAAACTCATCCGGATGATGGCTAACCCCGTCCTTGCTGGGAACGAAAATCATGCCGACGTCGGTAACAGCCGTCAGCGAGTTGGCATCGTGATTGGCCCCGCTGAACATGTACTGGTAAGACTCGCCTAGTTGCTGGCACGCTGCCTCTATGTTCGCCTGAATCCGCGGCGAGAGCGCGTTTGGCCGCTTTTCCACGTCCACCTCGATCCGGGCCGCGATATTGGCTTGCGACCAGTTCCGAATCTGCTCCTCAATCCCCTTCATTTCCTCCCAGTTGCTGCCGCGAATTTCAATGTTGAGATCGGCTTCGCCTGGCACGACGTTTGCCAGATTGGGCGAAATAGCTATTTCGCCAACCGTTGCCACAATATCGCTGTTCGCTGCGACAGCGAGCCTGTTGACCTCCTGGATCAAGCGCGCCGCATCAAGCAAGGCGTCATGGCGCAGATGCATCGGTGTCGTGCCGGAGTGGCTGGCCTGCCCCTTTACTTTCACGGCTAGTCTCAGGATTCCCGCAATGGCTGTCACAATGCCGATTCGCTTTTGATTGGTTTCCAAAAGGGCTCCCTGCTCAATGTGCAGTTCCAGATAGCAATGGTAGTCGTCTTTACTGCGCTTGGCGCCTGCAACGTCGCACCATGTAAAGTTCAACTGACGCAGTTTTTTGTCAAAATCTTCCGACTGTTCGATTGATCCTGCGACTGCTCTGCTGCCAAATGTGCCTCCGAGAAGATTGGCTTCCTCGCCTACAAAACCAACCAGTTCTAGCGGCACTTCCGGCAGGCTGCCTGCTTCCTGCAATGTCTGGATACATTCCAGTCCGACGATGACGCCGAGCGCTCCGTCGTACAATCCGCCGTTTGGCACCGTATCGAGGTGGGAGCCAAACACAATGGCGGGTACTCCCGCAGCTCCCCACCGACCAGTCACGTTTCCCAAGCTGTCTTCGTTTACCGTCAGCTTCAGTGCGGACATCTTTTCTTGCAGCCAGGCAAGCGCCCTTTTTTCCTCGGCGGAGTAGGCCAGCCGGGTATAGCCTGCTGTTCCTGCATTGGCAACCGCGCCCACTTCCATCAAGTTGTTTTTCAACCGTTCGAGGTTGATGCGCATTCGTGTCATGTTGTCTTCATCCTTCCACTGACCAACTTTCGATCCGCTCCAGCCATTCGCTGACGGACGTTCGCTCTGGCAGCAGCAAGGCTTCTGCGATCATCTTGCTGGATACATCCGCCTTCCATCGTCCGAGCATGCTGGTAAATTTGTCGCGCAGCAATTCTGTTGGAAACGGCTGATCGAATCCCCCCGATGCCGCATCGACGTAGACGCTTTTCGTTGTGCCTTCGCGCGTCGCAACCGTCACTCTCGCCGCACGCTTGGCTGGCAGCAGCGCCGTCATTTCGGCACTTTCCGTCACGCGTATTTTTTTTGCCAGCTCGCGGACAGAACGGTCTTGGAACAGGGCTCCAGAGAAGCAATCGTACAGCGAATGGCCGTGAATGAGCACGGAGAGCAAAAACGGGATGGAAAACTTCGCCGCCAAAGCGTTCGCCGGATCTGGATCGTCCAGGCGGGCCGCCAAACCGTACGTCTCTACTTGCACGAAGTCGATCTGCGCTGCTTGCAGCTCCATTTCTTGCTGGAGAGCAAGCAGGGCATCGATTGCGGAATGGGAAAAACGGCAAGACGGGTATAGCTTGAAGTAATTTTTGTTCAACAAGGGCGGTGCCCACAAATCCGTCTGGAACAGCTCATACCGGATGCCTTTGGACAAAATCGTTCCCCACAGATGGTCGACGACATGCTCGCTGCTTGCAAAACCGGCCGCCTGGAACTCCCACGCCTGCAACGCCAGAAAACTGCCGATCCCGGCATACAGATTGCGAACCGTCATCCCCGTGACGGCTGCTTCCCAAGACGTTGCCAGCGGGAGCGAGGCAGCGAGCAGCGCCGCCTCGATGATTTGCTGCCTGGACTTTTTTTGCAAAAGGCCGCTGGCAACCGCTCCCCCGACAATTCCCCACGTTCCGTGCGGGTGCATGTCGTCATTCATGTTGCTCGCATAAGCCAGACGCGCTGCTACTTCATAGCCAATGGCAAAGGCACGGATCAGTTCTGCGCCTGACGCCTTGTGCTCCAGGGCGGTAATCAGGGCAGGCGCGAGCATGTGCGCCGCAGGATGCCCTTTTGCAAACTGGTTGCCCTCATCCAGCTCATTCGTTACGATCGCAGTGCCGTACAGCATCGCTGCCTGCGCACTCGTCGTATACAATCCGGTTCCAAATACGGGAACGGCGTGCAGTTCGTCCCGCTCGGCAAAAGCCACGTTTTCCAAATAGGCGCTCAGCTCTGGCGAAGCGAAGCCGTAGCAGGCAGCAAACAGCGTATCCGCAATCATCCACGTAGCCCGCTCGATCGTCTCGTCAGGGATGTCTTCCGGCCGCAAGTCGAGCAGTTCGCTCAACATGTCTGTAAATCGCTCCATGCTCAATGGTTGCGCCCCCCAACAGCCGCTCCCTTGTAAGCGGAACCGGGAACAAACGAACCGAAGCCCGGCTCGACAGTGACCTCTTCGCCGTCGTACACAGTCGTCCCGCGCACAATCGTCTGAATGACTTTGCCCTTCACTTCCTGGCCGTGGAACGGCGACATTTTCGAATGAGAGCGGAAGCGAGTCTCGTCAATTACCCATGTCTGGTCAGGATCAATCACGGCAAAATCGGCATCGTAGCCTACGGCGATTTTCCCTTTGCCCGGAATCTGGAACACTTCTGCCGGATGCTGCGCCATTACTTTGGCGAACTGGACAGGGGTCATCGTGCCTTTTGCTACCGTCGCAGCAAACATCAGCGGCGTCATGATCTCCACGCCTGGCAAACCGGATGCCGCTTTGAAAATGTTGTCATTGCCCGGATTTTTGTGCTCGGCTCCCCATGGCGCATGGTCGGAGGAAATCAGTTCGATATTCCCGTCCTGGAGGTGCTTCCACAACCCTGCCACTTCCTCTGGCTCGCGCAGCGGAGGATTGTTTTTCGCTTTCGGTCCGAACTGATCCAGTGCGTTCACGTCCAGCAGCAAGTACGGATAACAAGTTTCGCTCGTCACCTGGACGCCTTGCGCCTTGAAAGCATTGATCAAATCGATCGTACGCGGATGACTGACATGGACGATGTGCAGCTTCACGCCTGTCCAATAGGCAAATTCCATCAGCTTGAGCACGGCGCTTGTCTCGGTGACAGGCGGGCGCGTCTCATTATGCGCTTTTGGGTACACTTTGTTTGCCTGTTTATACTCCTCGATCATGTCGACGATGATTTCGTCATTTTCGGAGTGAAAAGCTGCGCGCAGTCCCGTTTCTTTGATCAGCTCCATCGCCTTGATAATTTCCGGGTCCGGGATGCGCGGAAAACGGTACGCATCGGTCTCAAACGTGGACATTTTGAAAGCGACGGCGCCAGCCTCCGCGAGCGGCACGATCTGATCCGTCCCGTTCGTTTTGGAAATGGTGCCCCACAGACATATGTCCACGACCGCTTCTTGCTCCAATTGTTTTACCTTTTTTTCAAAGATTTCTACATTCGAAATCGGATTTGGCAGGTCGTAGGGCATGTCCAGAAATGTCGTGATTCCCCCTGCTGCCGCAGACATGCTCGTCGGGATAAATCCTTCGTTCGGATTGCTGAAACAGTGAACGTGAACATCGATGGTTCCCGGGAACACGTAGGCGTTGGCAAAATCCAGCACCTTATCCGCCACAAGAACCGCATCCGGCGACTCGATAACGGCAATCTTCCCGTCCTTGACTCCAATCTGTCCCAAAGTCACCTGATCTTCTCGTACCATTTTCCCGCGAACAACCAAATCGTATTTTTCCATTGTATTCTCCCACCTATCTTTACAGATAGCGCTGAATCGACTCTGCCGCTGCCATCAGATGGGCAACCAGTTCCTTTTCGTCTTTTTCCAGCATCCGTCCACGAGGTCCGGCAATGCTCAAAGAAGCGACAACCTGCTGATCGGAATCATGGATGGGTACACCGTAAGAAACGACGCCTTCATCGATCTCCCCATCCGAGAAGGCATACCCCTTCTCTCTGATTTCAGCCAAATTTTGTTTCATGACGGCGAGATCGGTGATCGTCTGCTCGGTATGTTTGCGCACAAACCCTTTCCCGTACAGCTCTTCCACGATCTCCTCTGCAAGAAAGGCAAGCAGCGCCTTGGAAGATGCCCCGCCGTACAACGGAACAATCTGTCCTTGCTCCGACGAAACTTTGATGGGCTGATGAGACGCAATCGTTTCGAGACAGACCGCCTGCATGTTGGAGTACACCAGCAAAATCGACGTCTCTTCTGTCACCTTGGTCAATTGCCTCATCACAGGCTGCGCGATGGCTGTTATGTTCATGTCCAGGCGGACGATTTTCGCCAGCTTCAAAAAACGGTAGCCCAGGCTGTAGTACCCGTTGGCCGATTCCATGATATAGCCTTTTTCTTTGAGCAAACGCAGATGACGATAGACAGAACTTTGCGGCTGTCCCAACTTCTCGGCGATTTGCGGTACGTTCAACGCTCTTGTGTCAAAATCGAACAAATCCAAAATGTCCAAGGTTTTCTCTGCACTCATCTGATCTTGTATCCTTCTTTCGTAGTGTGATATCCCTCCTAACAGATTAGCATAGGACTGACTCTTGTTCCATTATCAACATTTGATAATTGATTATCATTTATTAAATTTTATGTTTTTACTATAGCGCACTTCGTTTGCTGAAGACAACTCATTTTTTCATTTGCCTGAAAATAAAGCTTTTCTCCCGGCCATAAATGCTTGATACGAGCGGGTTTTGTTTGGTACGCAGCAAAAAAGAAAAAGCTCCCCTGTTTGACAGAGGAGCTTTTCGCTCATTGGCTAGTTTCTACAATTCGCACAAACACATACACCTTCACCGTCTTGCCTTCATACTGGATCGTGATCGTTGCCCTTGTACCCCCAGAGGCATCTGCCAAGACGCGAATCCGTCCTGTCTCGTCTACCTCCACCTGCTCGGGCACGCTCGACTCGAACTGGATTCCTGCTGCATCCGTCACTTCTTCTGAACTTCCGTCGCCGTAAGTAGCGAGGACTTCAAGCTGCAGCTCCTCTCCAGGTACGAGCTTTAGCGATTTTGCCTTGACTTCGAGTTTGTCCAAAGCGGCATCTCCGACGACGTAAGCCGCAGCGGATTGCACCGGGAACACGGCCATGTCATCCTCTTGTGTCACCTTGATCGGCTTGCCCCTGGCTCCGGTTACCGTCTTCCACTTTTTGTTCCGGTACGTGTAAACTTGCCGCTTGTCGTCGCCGTCAGTTGCAGCGGGCAATCCGAGCGTGAAGCCTGCTTTGCCCAGGCTGGTCAGTTCTTTTCCGTTACTCCACGCTTGCAACAGGTAGGCTTCGCCCGGATTGGGAACGCCTTGCCACCCGTTTCCTTCTGCTTCCGTCAAGGAGAGGGCGAATTTTCTGGCCCGTTCCGCCGCAAAATACGCTCCCGGCACTTCCACCCATGCCCCGCCAGGTACGGTCAGGCTTGCACCGATCTCCTTTTTCTTCAACACTTCGACCAGTTGCTGATCCAGTGAAATCTGCTGCTCTTCCTGCCTTGCTTGTTTGCTCTGGAAGCGATCTTCTGTATCGGCATCATCCTCCTCGGGTGCCTCTACTGCCTCCTCTTCGATCTGGATGAACAACGCAGGCGTGAAGCCGATTTTTTCCCTCACATCCTTGATTGCCACAAGGAAATCGCCGAGCGTTTCCAGCAATTCCTCCACTTGCTCGTCTGACGCCTTGATCTCGGCTCCAGACTCGACCTCGATTGTGCCAGCCTGTTTCAGCAGCGTTTCAGCCAGGACGCGAACGCGTTTCGCCGCGTCTTTTGAGATATCTTCTGCATCGAGTGGGGCGAGCGCCGTTTTGGCAAAGTTCGTCAAGGCAGCAAGCCCGAGTCTGGCAAGCTCTTCGTCCTCCCCTTTTTCGCTGACAAGAGGATCAAACGCTTTTTGCAAAAATGATTCGGTCAAATCACGCAGTGTCGCTTCCCGGATGACGTCACGTTCGGCCTGCTCCATTACAGCAGCCAGCACCGTTGAAATCGTATCGGAAACTGTATCCCACTTGTCCGCTGGCTCCGGCTTTTTCGATTGGAGCAGCTTTTCCAAACTGCCGAGAACGAGGCCCACCTGTTTCACAATGCTTTCCTCGTCGGTTGCAGACAAAATCGCGTTTTCCGCTTGCTTGTTCAACTCCCTCTGCTTTTCCGGCGTCGGTGTCGTGTCTGGCGGGGTGACTGGCGGAATCGACGGGCTTGTCGGTTTGGCAGGCACTTGTACCGCAAGCGTTTGGGTCAGGGCAGTCGATTGATCTGACAGCCTGGTCACTTGCAAAATCAGCTCTACACTCGTCGCGCGATTCGGCGGCGTGATCGTGCCATCCAGCGCTACGACATCGGTGTCGCTCGACGACTTGATCGCCACCGCAAATTTTGCCGGCACTTGCGGCAGAGCGAGCCTGGTCGCTCCGGCTGCTGGCTGGGCGATGCGCGTGATACTGTCTGCTACTTCCTGCGCTGTCGTTTCGTACTCGCCTTGATTTTGCAAATCGAGCTGCACAAGCACCGGATCATGGTCGCTTACCCGGCCTTGACGCTCTGTGAACCCGGCATTGATATGCACGATATCGACCTTCGCGTTCGATTCCAGATGCGGGCTGACCAAAATTTGATCGAGCACTTGCGAGTTGCCTTGGTACACATACGTGTATTGTCTGCCCGGCGGCAGCGTCTCGACCATGTTGGTCAAAGCTCCATCCGCCAAAGCTCTCACTGGGTTGGAGAAGGGGAAGTCATTCAGGTCACCCAAAACAACTACGTTTGCCTTGGCGTCTGCTGCGTGAATCTGTTTGACAAAGCGGTTCACAACGCCGGCGATTTTCATCCGCTGTGCTTCACTCACCAGCTTCGGCGGCTGATCTTTGCCAAACAGCGCCCCATCTCCGCCCTTGGAATTAAAATGGTTGGCGATGACAAACACGGATTGGTCCTGGAATACAAACTCGGCTGCCAGCGGCTTGCGGCTGGACGCGAACGCCTCGTTGTTCGGATCGACCCGGCCCGGATTGAGTGTGAGGTGCGGCGCTCCGTTGCGCGACTCGACCTGCACCGCTTCTGTTGCTGTTCCCGCTGCGCCGTCTGCCAGTTGCACGCGATCCGGGTTGTAGAAAAATCCGACGCGAATGTTGCCGCCTGGCTGGCCGCCGTCCTGGTTGTTTTGCGGAGCGATATCGACGTAGCGGTAAGCAGGCCCGTTCTTTTGCCCGATGGCCTGAATCAACGCTTGCGCCGATTTGGAAGCATCCGTCTCACCGTTGTCTGTCGGCCCGTTGTTGTCCTGCATCTCTACGACACCGATAATATCCGGCGCTTTCATGTTCTCCACGATCGTTTCCGCGATGCGCCCGATTTTGTCTGAATCCGTTTTCGCTGAAAAGTTCTCGATGTTGTAGGAAGCGATCACGAGCTTATCCGGTTTTGGAGACAGTTTGGTCACAGTCGGCTCGCTTTCGCCTGCCTGTACGGAAAACGTTTTGGTGTGATACAGCTTGTAGTTCGCAAAGCTGTAATCGACAATTCCTACCAACGGTTCGGAAAAAGTGTCGCCAACCTTCGGATGATCCAAGATCGGCTCGAATTTGTCCGCTACCGTAATGCGCTCAGGGTGAAAATCGTCTGCTTGCAGCAAAACTCCGCCTGCTGGCGTGCGCGGCTGTTCGGGGTGCGCCTGGTCGTCAATGATGACGAACTCAACGCTTGCCGGGTTGGAGAAAACTTTTGTCTCCCCGACCACGACTGGATTGTCGATCTGAACCAGCATCCCTTCGAGGCTTTCCCAAAAATCAATGCCGTCCTCCTCCGGATCGAACTTGCCCAGACTGTCGTTGTCGATGACCCTTTTTGGATAGCGGTAATTTCCTTTTCCGAGCACAATCGGGTCTGGCAAGGACTGATCCGGTTTCGTCACGGTGACTTTCGCAGCATCAATCTGCGTCTGCGTGAGGTCAGTGGCCGCCCTGCTCTGTTGCACATACTCCTTCACAGTCCCGTCGACGCTCACTTCATCGCCCGGTTTGACGGCTGCTTTCGGCTCATACACATAAATTCCTTCTGATGTACGCGGATCATCGTCGGGAGCTGTGTCTTGCATGTAGAAGCCCTGGACTGTTCCGCCGCTTTTCACGACCGCCGTGACAATTCCCGCAACGGCTTTTACCGTGCCGTCCGCCATCGGCGATTGGTGCGAAGCTCCTTGGATATCATGAATGCGAATGTTGTCTTTTTGGATCGTGTAACGGAACGTGGCGACTTTGCTGTCCGTAAAGCCTTCTTTGACTGCAAGCGCTTGAATCGTCGTGTCCGCATCAATCTGGAGCGGGGCTGTATAGACGGCACTGGCGCGAGTCGGCGGCGAACCGTCTGTCGTGTAGTAAATTTTCGCATCAGCCATAGACGTAGACAAAGTTACTTTGGTGCCTGCGGCGATCAGCGGCCCTTGCGGATACGCTGTCACAGTCGGCACTGTGGTCGCATCCTCTACCAGGTCAGCCGCCGTGCGCGGCACAAGTTTGTACTCGTTATAATCGTAGTTGACGACCCCGGTGATGCTGGCGTAGGTCACGTCCTTTTCCAAAGGAAGCGCTGGCGATGGACGCGACAGAAAGCTTCCCTGCGCGTCTTGCAGCGTGTAGTTTCCGCTTTGTACGGACTTTACCGTAACTTGCTGAACCGTGACCAGCTTGCCTTCGATTGCTTCTCCCGTGCTTGCCGCAAAATCGGCCGAGGTAACCAACTGCGGTGCTGGCACGCCTGCCTGCTTTTCTACGACCGTGACCTGATCGGCAGCCGCTTCCAACTGGGCAAGCCCGTAGTAGTCGTTCAGTTTTCCGATCGCCTGAATTTTGTCTCCGACCTCGATCTTGCCCGCAAGTCCTGGCGCGCGCAGGACAATCCCGGCTGTGCCATCCTGCATGTAGACGTTGAACTGCCCGCCTGCCTCGAACATGGCTGTGACGGTTCCTTCAATCATGGCTGTTGTCCCTTTGGCCAAAACTCTCGCTTCGGCAATCGCGCTTGGCGCAAGCACAGCCTTCGCCACGGCTACAGGCTCGCTTTCGAACATCTGGCCGCGCTCGTCCGCAAGCTGCTGCGTCACGTACACTTTTTCTAGCTGATCGGGAACTTGAACCGAATAGGAAAAGGCCCCGTTGTCCGCTGCGCTTCCTGTCGGATTGCCGCCGAGCAACAAGCTGTTCCCGCCGGGAGCGTCATACGCGCGAAGAATCGCCTTGCCCGCTGCCGCTCCTGCCTGGCCCTTCAGCTCGGCTGTCTGCCCCCCTTGCTGCAAACTGGCTTTGTCTACTGCGATGGCAGGGCTTGTGGCTGCTGAAACCAGTTCCGCGCCCTGACTTTCCTGTTTGCTGCCTTCTTTTGCCGTGAGATAGACGGCCGTTGCCCCCGGATTGGGATTGGCAAAAGTCAAATCGATTTGCCCGGCTTGGTCTGCTGCTTGTTCAGCCAGAGCTGTTTCGCTTCCCGTAGGCTGGGCTGCGTATACTTTGATCGTGACATTCGGGCGGACATAGCCGCGAATGGTGGCTGCCGCCGGATTCGTGTTGTCAAACAGCAGCCCTCTGCCGCTCGGCTTCTCGGTGACATCTGTCGCAGGCGGAGTTTCTGCCGGACTCGCCGTATTTTTCGGCGTCAGCTCACCCGCGATGAAGTCGGCGCTGTTATCGTTCGTATCCCAGCCGTTTCCGCCGTTTGGCGCGATGCCGTCGGCGTTGCTTTTGCGAGAGACACTGGTGGAGGCCGTCGTAGCCGGAGCAGGTGCTGCGCCTTCATACGCATTGGCTGCTCCGAAGCCGACCAGATCGACGATATCAGGGGATGACACATCGGTTCCGGTCAAAACGGTTCCGCTCCTGACCAGCGCAACCTTTCCTTCCGTGCCGGACAAGTTCAGCGTCCCTGTATCATCCGGTGCGGGAAGCTCTGCTATGCCACCTGTGCCTGCCGCCTGTTTGACCAAATAAAAGCCGTACGGGGCAATCGTGCCAGTCAAACTGGACTTTTGCCAGGCGCCTGTTCCTTTGGCAGAACCGTATTGCACCGACCAGCCGTTAAGAGATACTGGTGTGCTAGTCGGGTTGTACAGCTCGATAAAGTCATTTTTGTAATGGGACCCGCTGTTTCCCCCGCCCCCGTACACCTCGCTGATCACGATATGATCGGCATGCTGCGCCTTTGCCTGCGGCAGCCATCCCGTCGGCAAAACCGCGCCCGCAACCACAGCTGCGATTAGCGCCAGCTTGGGCAAACGGCGAAAACCTTGGTTTTTGTGTGACATTCTTTCTTCATTCCTCCTCTCCAAAATACGAAACGAAAGCTATGAACATCGTAAACAATCAATCTGAACTGTATGTAAATTTGATGTAAACAATGTATAATCCTTCCATTATGCACACAACAAAAACCGCCAAAAAGCACGATGCTTTGGCGGTTTTTCTGTCTTTTCACTTAATCCTCCGGAACTTTCATACTGCGGGCGATATAGAGAACCGGCGTGGAAGCGGCCGATACGACAAACTTGATCAGGTAGGTAGTCAGCAAAATTTGCCACCATACTTCCATCGGATACACGCCGAGAAAAGCAATCGTGCAAAAAGTAACGGAATCGAGCAATTGGCTAAACAAGGTGCTTCCGTTGTTGCGAATCCACAGCTGATTGCGGCCCGGGCATTTCTTTTTCAGCCAGGAGTAAATTTTCACGTCGACAAACTGGCTGAGCAAATACGCGCACAGGCTGCCCAGCGCAAGCCGCGGCATCAAGCCGAACAGCGTCTCCAGCGATTGCTGCGAAATGTCTGTTTCTTGCGGCTCAAATACAAGCACGAGCTGCATAATGATCGTCGTCGCGATCAAGGTGAAAAATCCAAACCAGACTGCCTTTTTCGCTGCCTTCTCCCCATACTTTTCGTTCAGCAGGTCTGACACGAGATAAATCGACGCGTAAATCGTGTTGCCCAATGTCATGACCAGTCCAAACATTTCGATGGTTTTCACCACCTGTATGTTGGCGAGCACCGTAGCCATCCCGATCCAGGCATACAGCCCCATGCGGCCGAACAGGCGGTAGCAGAGCAGAAACAGCCCGAAATTCACCAGAGCGAAAAAGACTCCAAGTGTAAGATTAAACATATATAATGCCTCCTAGTTTTGATAACGCGGGAGTTTTGCGAACCGCGGCCCTTTTTGGGCATTCCAACATTGTACTTGGATTTGCTTGTTTTCGCAATGATATCTTGGCGAGGTGCCAACTCCCTCCGGCTTGCCGCGCCGCATGTCGCTCGCTGTCGTTTTCCACGTGCTATTTTTCATGACAACGCTCCTTCAAGCATGTCCTGTTACTCCTTTGTCAGCACGATGTCATCCGGTTGTAACCATTTCGCTATCTGCTTCGTACATAATGAACGCATAGCAAGACACGAACTCACTCACCACACACACCACGAACAAACATCTGGACAGGAGAGGATTTTCATCATGAACAACTGGAACAAAATCGTAACCGGAACGGTGCTCACTTCGGTGCTTTTCACCGGACAAGCCCTGACTGCCGATGCCGCAAGCACAAGCTCTGCACCGAAAAACTTGCAGGTGCTCTCGCAAAAAACGGCAGACGTTACCGGCGACAACAAAGCCGACACGATCGCCCTGTATGGCAAAAAAGAGAAAAACAGCGCGTACGTGAGCGATCTCACTGTCAAAGTGACAGACGGCCAAACGAAAAAGTCCGTGACGATTGACCTCAAAGACAGCGGCTATGAGCCAAAGCTGTCCGTGCAAGATTTCACTTACGACAAAAAAGGCGAGATCATGGTTTCGGCTGATACAGGCGGCAGCGGCGGCTATACCACCAACTATATTTACACGCTGAAAAACGGCAAAGCCGAGAAGCTCAGCTTGCCTGGACTGGATAAAAACAAGGCAGGTGTGCTCGGCGGCGGATTCGTCCAGCTGAAACCGATCGACAACAATAAAAACGGCCTGTACATTCTGGAAGGCACAGAGCGCCTAACCGGAGATTACAATGCGGACGTTCGCGGCTACCTCCAGTCGAAATGGAAATGGAGCCAAAACAAATGGGAATTGATGAGCGCCCACTTCGAGCCGACCAAAACGGAAAAGCAAGTGTACCAAGGTTCTTTTAAAAGCCATGACTCCGCGTATGCTTTTCTCGCGCCAAAGTCTTGGAACGGCAACATCCTGATTGACGAGCGGACAGGCCCGAACGCAGACCCTTACTTGCCGGAAGCCAAAAGCGTGACTTCCTTCCAGTTCAACGCAAGCAAAACGGAAGATCAGGCGGCTGTCGTCGTCATCTACGCTTTTGACAAAAACGACTGGAAAAAGCTGAACAACCCTGACGAGCCGCCAGTCGGCTACGAAATCGCGCAAGATCCCGCTACCAACACGGTCTATGCAGCTGCTTTGCCTCAGGACAGCGTATTCGACCCGGCAACAGACCAAGGCAAAAAGTTTCTCTCGCTGGTCATGACGCTGGATGAAGTGAAAAAAGCGTTCGTGCTGGTGAAGCGCTAAGCTTTCAAGCATCTGAGCCAGCCGAGCCTCTAGACTTCGTGAGCCATGAAAAAGAAAAGGACACCTTTTGCCCGATCAGGTGCAGCAGGTGTCTTTTTTCTGTGAACAACGTCTCGGCGTTTTTTATGCAATGGGGTGTGACGGCCTGCGCTCAAACGACACGGTCATGACTGTTTGGTTTGACACAGAAAAAACGTTCCGTCCCGGGGTACAGCTCTCCCAGGCTCTCCACGGCAAAGCCGCACGCCTGATAAAACGCGACTGCGTCCTGGTCTGTCTCCGCTTGCAGGGCAGCAAACGAATGCTGCTGCAGTACCTCGTCAATCAGTTTGCGTCCGATTCCTTTTCCTCTTTTTGCTTCTTCGACAGCGATATGTAAAATGACGGCGGTATTTTCCGTGCGATTGATTTTGAGTCCAATGATCGCCACGAGCTTTTCGCCTTCCGCGAAAGCGTACAAAATCCGGTTCGGGTCGGACTTGTACAGCCGCATGAGCACGTTCAGTTTTTCCTCGGTCGGGTTGAAAATGCTCGCTGTGATGACGGACGCCACATCATCCGTCAGTTCATGGATTTGTTTTAGCTGGAGCATTTGTTTCCTCCCCTTTTTCACTTTTTGAATGCCGCCGACATAAAAATCATTGGCTGTCAGGTTTTCCTTGAAACAGGCATTGCATCGCTCTACACCTGCTCGTTCATTATACAGATTCCTCCAATTTTCTTGTGTCCCGATGTGACAATGAAAATTTGTGGAGATCATCGGTGCCGTTCACTTTTACTACCATTCCGTATTTGGATGAGGAGCATCAGTTCGAACCGTGTGGAAACTTTACTTTTCCCATCACATGAGGGCAGTGAAATTTGAGATCGTTTCTGTCGTCGCCTGCGTACGCCATTTCAAATCTAAATGTTGCAATGGATGGAACCGGATGATCGATGGGAAACCCACATTGATAACGCAAACGTAAATCACTGATAAATCTCAGGTGAAGGGCAATAAATTAAAAAGTGCCTTCGCGCGGCGCCATCAACAAAGCCCGTAAAATCGCTTCGCGGCTGTGCCCCGTTGCACCTTGGGGGGAATGCTTCTTAATTCTTTTACGTATTGGCACAAGTGACTTCACTTTTCTCGAAGTTTTCGTGCTTGGTCGCTTGAAAACCTCCAAGAAGGTGAAGTCTTTTTTATGCTTTTCTAGCCCTTGATACCAAAGGTCTCAAGAACCTGTCAAAGACTCATCTATGAAAAACGCTTTAGAAAACTATGCACCCTATTTATTTTAAAGATAGCTATTAAGAGACGTATGAAAGCCAAAGTAAAAGTTTCAAAATATTAATAATTGGAAATGAACTCCTAAACAATATTTTACAACAAAAATAATTAATGGTAATATTTCACTTATTATAAAGGAGGTAATAAGTATGAAAAAAATAAGTAGTTTAGTTATAGCTTTTGCTCTTGTATCTTCCTTAGTGGTTACACCTAGTGGTATGGCAGCAGAAAAAAATTTCAATATAAGGACAGTAGGTCACCTTGAGTCAATCACTTCAGAAACGGAGTACAATGAAGCAACAGGGGAAGAAATAACAACTGAAAAACACGGTGTAGATGTAAAAGGAATGTTTAACGTGAATGAAAAATTGTTTTCAGCCAAGATTAAGAATTTAGAACAAGGGATTTCCTACAATTTAATAGGAGAATTAGATAAAGTATTGTCTGAAGATCAAGCTTACTATTTTATTGGAAAAGATTCTAATAATGACTTGATTCAATTTGAAGCAATAGTAGAAAAAGTATCAGACAATGACTATAAATCAACCATTAACATCTATGAATACTTGGAAAACAATGAAGAACCAATAAATGCAAATACTTTTATATTTGATGGAAATTCTTCTGAGATAAAAAAATATAGAATTGAAACAGAAAGAAAACCTATTGTACTTAGCTTATCTAATAATGCTCTAAAATCTTTTAGTGAAGAAGACTCCTATTATAGCGATTTACAAGGTGGGTCTGGAGAAGGCTATAGATACTTAATTCAAGGGCCTGAGACAACACATATAGACGCTGGTAATAATTACGCATTTAGATGGGGTACAAAAATTAAGGACATTGAAACAAAATTAAAAAAAGAAGGGATTGATTACACTGGATACCATGATATTGTTGATTTCAGAACAAGAGTATACACTAATGCGCCTCTTGTATTTAACACTGTAGAGCCAATTAGCAATTCAACAACAGAGTTCCAAATCCCAATGTACTTAGGACAATACGTGGGTACACAATTTATTACTGTGAGAGCTCACGATGTTACAATAACAGGATCAGGTACAGATAACTTACTCTACAAATTAACATGGAATTCAGCCTATTCCCCTTCTGGTTACCTAGATGAAAGAAAATTTGATGTTAATCCTAAATCCGCTCCAGGTTTTGTTGTAAAATATTTTATGGATACGCCCTCTTCAATAAGCACTGGAAGCAAAAAAGTTAATTTTAATGGTTATTTTAAATACAGATCAAAATACAACTCCTATTCTCTACTACTCAATTATTATACAGAAATAACGCATAGTGATTACTACACGATTAAAATAATTAAATAATCTTATTTGCACAAAAATAGCGGTTAGGCTATATAACCTAACCGCTATTTTTGCTTTTAGCTTCTTTTATTTAAGTTATGTAACTTTTTTAATAAGAAAATGGATACATATCACTAAAAAGAATTGTATCGCTCAGAATGTAGTTATCCACTTCTGTCACAAAGGAAGAATAAACTGAGGTGAGTGGAGCAGAGTTATTTCCTTTCTTCCAGTATGTCAATCGAATTTCCACATCATGACTAACTGAAAATACAGACTCTTCATATCCTCCTTTCATCCCTTCAAAACTGACTCCTTCGGCTTGCTTGAAACTCTCTGGAGCTAATTCTAAGTACCTATTGTCTGCATGAATAATTATTTTGGTCTCTCCTGTTTGAGGTACTCCTGATATTTTTAAATTTATGCTTATTTTATCCCTTTCATTAATCGTAGTTCCATCTTCCTCATACTCAACTTTTATCTTTTTTAATGCTTCAGTAGCAGAATTATAGTTATACAAATCTCTAGCAAGCAATCCTAAGACAACAGCAATAATAATCAGAAAAACTAAAATAATTTTTCTCATTAGAATCTACCCGCTTTCTATTTTTGTATAAAATTTACATTTTAAAATTATATCACAAATAAGTAATATCGTATAGAAACCTCTTCTTAACACAGGCATGCTCTCTTTTTTATGTAATTTCATCTTTATCAAAAGGCAATTTTTCATCACGCCCAAACGAGACAAAAAAATACCCCGACTATTTACGTCAGGGTATCGTTGTCTCACGCCAAAATCGGCAGCATCAGGTTGAGCAAAAACAGTCCGGCGATCACGTAGAGCAGAGCAGGCACTTCCTGGCGTTTGCCCAGTGCGAGCTTCATCAGCGGGTACGCCACGAAGCCAAAAGCGATTCCGTCGACAATGCTGTAGGACAGCGGAATGATCGCGATGATCAGGAAGGCCGGGAAGCCCTCGGAAAAGTCTTTCAGGTTGATGTTTTGCACATTTTGCAGCATCAACGCCCCGATGATGATCAACACAGGAGCAACGGCGCCATCCGGGATCATTTTCACGACCGGAATCAGGCCGAGCGAGAACAGCAGAAGCGTTCCGGTCACGAGCGTGGTCAAGCCTGTGCGTCCACCTGCGGCGATACCTGCCGCTGTCTCAACCGTAGCGACCGTCGGGCTGGTTCCCATGATCCCCGAGATGGCTGCCGACAAGGCGTTTGCTTGCAAGGAGCGGCGAAACTTTTGCGGCTGGCCGAACATCGCTGTATGCCCGTGCAGCAATCCGATATTTTCAAACACGATCACCATTGCCAGCGAAAAAGTGGCGATCCAGAATGGCAAAGTCCAGATGGCGGAAAACGACATGCCAGCAAAAACTTGCCCGTACTGCGCAAACGAGAAGCTGCCGCCTTCACCCGGCGAAACAACCCCGAGCAAGAAACCCAATCCGGTTCCCGCCGCAATCCCGATCAAAAAATTGCCCGGGACATTGCGCACGAACAAGATCAGCGTAAGCAGCAGCGTGACCAGCGTCACTACCACATGCGGGCTGGACAAATCGCCGAGCGCCACGAATGTGGACGGGTTGGTGACGATCAGGCCGCCTTTTTGCAGCCCGATAAAGGTCAAAAACAGACCGATGCCCACGGTGATCGCTTCTTTCAGCGACGTAGGAATCGCATTGGACAAAATCGTCGCCACCCGGGTAAAGGCGATGACGGTAAAAATCAACCCGGAAACGAATACGGCTGCCAGCGCCTCTTGCCAGGACAGCCCCATCGACTGGCAAAGCGTATAAGTGAACAGCGCGTTAATCCCCATCCCAGGGACGAGAATGATCGGCGCATTCGCCCAGAAGGCCATCAAGAGCGAGCCGATAAAAGCGGTCAGTACCGTTGCGAGAATGCCCGCTTCCATCGGTATTCCGGCATCCTGCAAAATCGAAGCGTTTACGGCAACAATGTAGACAATGGTGACAAAGCCGATAAATCCGGCGATAAGTTCCCTTTGAAACGTCGTGTCGCAAGCGCGCAAGTGAAAAAGTTTTTCCAGCCACGTACGCACGTATATTTCCCTTCTTTCTTCGTTGTCTTCTCCAACTTTCACGTAAAAAATATGCTATCATAGCGACAACAATATGAAAAATATCAAGAAAATCTGCTTTTCATATCGAAATCATATAGATGACAACAGAAAGAAGGAAGCTACGTGGATATACGGCAGTTGCGCTACTTTATCGCGATCGCGGAAGAAGGGCAGATTACGGGGGCGGCAAAGCGGCTGAACATGGCCCAACCGCCGCTGAGTCAGCAGCTCAAGCAAATGGAGGACGAGCTGGGAGTCGTACTGGTGGAGCGCTCCGGAAAACGGATGGAGTTGACGGAAGCCGGACTCACCCTGTACAGACAGGCGCTGAATATCGTGCACCAAATGGAAGAAGCTTTGTCCGAAGTAAAAGAAACGGGGGAAGGGATTCGCGGGACGCTGTCCATCGGGGTGAGCGCTCTGTCCGCCTATCGCCTGCCGGGGCAAATTCGCCTGTTCCAGCAAAAATATCCGCTCATTACGTATAAAGTCTGGAAAGGCGACACCCAGTTGCTCAATCAATGGCTGGAGCGGCGCACGATTGAGGTCGCCATCGTCCGGCTGCCCCACTCGCTCAACAACTGCACCATGATTCCGCTCGAAGAGGAAGCTTTCGTCCTGATCGTCCCGGCAGACTCGCCCTATGCAGATCGCAGCGAGATTCACATGCGTGAAATCGCCCAGTTGCCGCTGATCATGCCAAGCCTTCCCGGGCTGGGCATCTACGATCTGATCGTGAAAGAATTTTCCCGGCTGGGCGTGGCGCCGCACGTCATCTGCGAGTGTCCGGATATTTCGCTGATCGTCAGCATGGTCGCCGCTTCCGTCGGTTCGTCGATCGTCCCGATCTCCGCCTGGGAGACGCATCAGAGCGAACAAATCCGCGGAATCAGGCTCGCCGGAACTTCTATTTACTCGTCCGCGGCTGTCGTCTGGCAATCCGGGCGGCATTTGTCCAAAGCCGCCAAGCGGTTCATTGAGACGTTTTCGTAGAGGCTGCCGTATGTCTAATGCCATCTCATTGGAATAATCCCGGAAATCTCGCGGGACGATAAACTATCGCCATATTGCCTGTCCCGGGAGGAACCGTATGACCTTTTTCATTTCTATCGTGATCGTGGTGCTGATCGTCTTGTTCGGCGCTATCTCGCCGGAGCTGTTCGCCAGTGCAGCCGCGCAGGTGCTGAAGATGACCACGACGAACTTTGGCTGGTTTTACTTGATCGTCACATTCGGCTTTCTGATCTTTTGCCTGTTTCTCGCGTTTAGCCGCTATGGACAAATTCCGCTCGGCGGCGATGACGACGAGCCGGAATATTCCTTGCCGACCTGGTTTGCCATGCTGTTTAGTGCCGGAATGGGCATCGGGCTTGTTTTTTGGGGAGTGGCAGAGCCGATCTCGCACTACTTTGCTCCCCCGGCGGGCGTGACCGGACAAACGACCGAAGCCGCCCAGACGGCCTTGCGTTACGCCTTTTTCCACTGGGGCTTGCATCCGTGGGGAATATACGCCGTCATTGCGCTTGCCCTCGCCTACTTTCAGTTCCGCAAAGGGGCAAAAGGCTTGATCTCCTCGACTTTTCTCCCCCTGCTTGGCGACAAAGTAAACGGCCCGATCGGCAAAGGCATTGATGTGCTCGCTGTCATTGCGACTGCTTTTGGCGTTGCCACTTCCCTCGGGCTGGGCACGCTGCAAATTAACGGAGGCTTTACCCACCTGTTCGGCTTGCCTTCCAATTTGTTCGTGCAAATCGCCATTATCGTAGTCATTACCGTGCTGTTTCTCGTGTCCGCAACGACCGGACTGGACAAAGGGATCAAGTACCTCAGCAACACCAACCTGATTTTGGCATTGGCCTTGCTTTTCCTCACGCTTGTCCTGGGGCCGACCTCGTTTCTGTTCGATACTTTCACAAGCACCCTTGGCAGCTACTTGAACAACCTTGTCTCCATGAGCCTCAGACTCACCCCGTTCACGCAGGGAACATGGGTGGCGAACTGGACGTTGTTTTACTGGGCCTGGTGGATTGCCTGGGCACCGTTTGTCGGCATGTTCATCGCCCGTGTCTCCAAAGGGCGCACAATCAAAGAGTTCGTCATCTGCGTCATGCTCGTGCCGAGCCTGCTCAGCTTCATCTGGTTTTCCGTGTTTGGGGGAACCGCGCTGCATTTGGAAATTTTTGATCAGGCCCAGATCGGGCAAGCTGTGCAGAACGATATTTCCACTGCCCTGTTTCTCGCTCTGGAGCAGCTTCCCATGGGCTACATCTTGGCCGTAGTCGCAACGCTTTTGGTCATCACCTTTTTTATCACTTCGGCGGACTCGGCTATTTTTGTCCTGGGCATGCTGTCGTCGGACGGCAAGCTGAATCCGTCCAATCGCGTCAAAATTACGTGGGGCATCCTGCAATCGGCCATTGCCGTCGTACTGTTGCTCAGCGGCGGATTGGAAGGGCTGCAAACCGCCTCGATCGTCGCTGCCCTGCCTTTTGCCGTCATCATGGTTTTGATGTGCTACTCCTTGCTAAAAGCGCTCAAAGAAGAAGACCAGCTTGTCAAAAAGCAGCGCAAGGAGCAGCAAAGAAAGTTGGAGCGCTTGCTGGAAAAATCGTGAATGGCTCATGAGGAGTCAGCCAGCACAAAAAGCCCGCGTACAGAGCAATCGCTGCGTACACGGGCTTTTCATGGCATCGCAGGCAAAAGTTTTCTCCACCCGCTTTGTTCTTCTGTTTCGCTTTAGTCCCGCTCCGACCGGACTTCTATCCCGTTTCTGCGGAACAAGGCGGCGGTCAAGCCGATGCCCGACACCTTTTTTCCCGAAAATTGGCCGTCGTACACAAACGAACTGCCACAGGACGGACTGTTTTCCTTCAAAATGGCAGAAGTTGCCCCGACAGTTGTCGCCAGCCTGAGCGCCTGCTGTGCTCCCGCCAAAAATTCGGCCGTCACGTCGCGGCCTGTGTTGTCGATAATTTTTGCCCGGCCATCCAGCACGTCGTATCCGTCTCCCCCGACAATCTCCGCTGGCGGACGGGGAGTTGGCAGACCACCCAACTGCTCAGGACAGACAGGGATTGCTTTGCCCTCCCTCAGCAGTTGTTCCAGCTCGCTGTCCAGGCACGATTTCTGGTCATAACGGCATTCACATCCGATCAGGCACGCACTGATCACTTTCACAAGCAATCCCTCCCGTTGCGATTCGCTTTTCGTTACAGTTTGCGCAGCTTGACGCTTTGCACCATGTGATCTTGCCCTTTGTTCAAAATGAGCTGCGCCCTGACTCGCGTCGGCAAAATGTTTTGCACCAGATTGGCCCCGTTGATCTCCGTCCAGATGCCTGTCGCCACTTCTGTCGCTTCTTCGTCGGACAAGCTCGCATACCGTCTGAAATACGAGTTCGGATCGGAAAACGCCGTTTGCCGCAGCAGCTTGAAGCGCTCGACGTACCATTCCAAAATGTCTTTTTCTTCTGCATGCACGTAAATCGAATAATCGAAGAAATCGGAGACGATGACTTCGGATATGCGCGGCTCGTCGCCTTTTGGCGGTTGCAGAACATTCAATCCTTCCACAATCAGAATATCCGGCTGGCGGACGGTTTGCCATTCCCCCGGAACGATGTCGTAGACCAGATGGGAGTAAACAGGAGCCTTGACTTCAGGCAACCCTGATTTCACATCGGCCAAAAAATTGATAAAACGGCGCAGGTCGTAGCTCTCCGGGAAGCCTTTGCGCTTCATGATGCCGCGCTCTTCCAGGACGCGGTTCGGGTAGAGGAAGCCGTCTGTCGTGACCAGATCGACCTTGGGATGGTTCGGCCAACGCGACAAGAGCGTCTGCAAAATCCGGGCCGTCGTGCTTTTGCCTACAGCGACGCTGCCGGCAATCCCGATAATAAACGGAACCTTGCCGTCCTGATTGCCCAAAAACGTATGCGTAGCCTGATACAGCTCCTGCATGCCGCCAACATACAAGTTCAACAGTCGGGACAACGGCAAATAAATGTCGGCGACCTCGGTCATGGATATATTTTCATTCAGTCCCTGCAAACAGGAGAGCTCTTCATCTGATATGGTTAGCGGTGTGGAAGCACGCAGTGCTCTCCACTGCTCGCGGTTGAAAGTAACGTAGGGTGATGCCATGGGAATGTACATCCTTTCCATCATGAAAGTGCTTTCTTTGTTTCATCACAAAGTAAGTTTACACTAGCATGCCGCTCTTGGGAACAAGAGGGATGTCCCGAAGCAAATCACGGACACTTTCCCCCTGCGAAAATGAGTACATTCCCACAGCAATATCACCTTTCTTGTTTCGCGAAGTCTTTGGCTGGCAAGCTTTGTTTTCCCTCCAATTCCCAGGTTTTCGTTTGCTCCACCCAGCGGTAGCGAACAGACTGATCGCTGCCCTTTCCGTCATTGTAAATCACGATTGCGGTAGGATTATGCCTTGCTAAAAATACGGAAGGAAGGCTCCCTTTGTACGGCCTGTTCTCGAAAACTGGTTGCATGGAGAGGCGAGCGATTTGTTTTAACACCTCTTCCCTCCATCCCAAATCAGCGTAGATACGACCCTGCTTGTCATTGCTGAGGTAAATAAAGGCAGACGGCTCAAGAGAAAAAGATTGGAGCATCGCTGCTTTTTTTTGCGCCAATTCAAAGGCATACTTCACATCTGCCTGAAATTCCAGGTTGTTCGTCAAAAAAAGAATGTTTTGAAAAGCATACACATAAGTTGGCCCACTCGCTCGCAGCGGCAGCCGTTCTGCTTTCAAACGGGCATTCTCAAACGTATACGTAATATCGTGAGAGCGCGTGAAGTCTTCTTTGATCTTGATTTGGTCTGCCTGATAGCCTTCCGGGAACAAAACGACATGAAGCTTCCTGCGCTTGTCTTCTAACAGCAGCGCTTCTTTGGCATCGAGGAAGACACCGTCCAGTGGTGAACGTGACATTTTCTCGATGTTCACCCCTCCATATACCCACAGCAGCTCTTTCATGCTTTCCAGCTGCCTTTGAACGAAATAATCGCTCACTGGAACGATCTCTTTTTCCTGCCACCAATTTTTGCTGCTCTCCTGGCCAAACTCGCTCGTAACGCCTGCACTTGTCACGGCAATGAGAACCGAGCACGCCAAAATGGCTGCGATCCGGCCTGACCCGCTTTTTTTCCTTCCCTTTACCTGGGCGAAAATGTTTTGTTCGATTTGCTTCAAGTGTTCTGCATCCGCCTTGAATGCCTTCTGCTCGCGCTTTGCCAACAGGCGCAGTCCTTTCTCTATGTCCAATCCTCTCCCTCCTTTAGCAAAAGTGCCTTTAGCTTTTCGCGGGCACGATGCAATCGCGTATACACCGCACCAGTCGAGATGCCAAGCACCTCTGCGATCTCTTCCGCGCTAAGCTCTTCAAAATAGCAGAGAATCAGCATTTGCCGATGCCGATAGGGCAGTTTGGATACAGTTGTAACCAATTGACGCCATTCTTCTTTTTGCATGACTTCCTCTTCCAATTCGGTAAACCCTGGAACAAGCGGATCTGCCTGGTAAAACAAATTTCGGAATGACCATGATCGTCGATATCTTTTGCATTCATTGACAGCAATCCGATACAGCCAGGTTTCGACTTTACTATCGCCCCGAAAGTTCGGCAGATGCTGATACGCACGCAAAAACACTTCCTGCGTGATATCTTCCGCAACCAGCCGATCTTGGACCAGCCAACAACACAGGCGATACACGCGATAAAGATGGTCATCAACCAATTGTTCCAACGAGACTTCCGCCGTAGCATGGAGAACCGAGATGGACGATAGCAGCTCTTTATTCCTCAGCTTTCTCGCCTCCTTCTCCTGTTAGATACAACATCTGCTTGTTTCTTACAGCTATTTTGTAAATATTTTCATATAAAAACAAGCTGACACCAAAGGCATCAGCTTGCTTCTGCTTTCGTTTATTTTCCCAAGTACGCCTGCAGCATCCAGACATGCTTTTGCAAGCTTTCACTCATTCCCAAAAACATGTCGCCTGTCGCTTCGTCGTTTGCCGCTTCCGCCGCCGTGATGCCCTCTTCAAGCTCCCCGATCAATGTCGTGAAATCGCTCACGACTGCTTGCACCATCTGATCGGCCGACTCGCCGCCAGCCGCTTCCTTGATGGAAGCTTGCTCGATACAGGACTTCATGGTCGAGACAGGCTTGCCGCCGACAGCGAGAAGTCGTTCAGCCAGGTCGTCCACATACGTCGCGGCTTCGTTGTACAGCTCCTCGAATTTGGCATGGAGCGTGAAGAAATGCGGGCCTTTTACATACCAGTGGAAATGGTGCAGCTTCACATACAACACAGACCAGTTGGCAACCTGCTTATTCAACACATCGGTGACGGGCCGACTCATTGTCATGCTCATGAAAGACGCTCCTCTCTTCACTTTCCTAAAAAAGATATGCGTCTGTATTGTGCCGCCGCTCGCGATATCCTATACCCGTCCCACGGATTCAGCTTCCTCGCTATTTTGCTTGGCGTTGCGCCGCCTGTTTTTGCAAAAAGGTCATGGCGTTACAGGCTTGCATGGCTGCGCCGATCATCAGGCTGCGCTCATCGAGGTCGAAGCGCGGGTGGTGAACGGGATAAACGAGGCCCGCCTGCTCATTGCGCACGCCCAGGTGGTAAAAAGCACTGGGAACATGCTCGGCAAAAAAGGCAAAGTCCTCTACGCCCAGACTGGGCAGCTCATTCACCTTAACCTTGTCGGTTCCCAGCAGTTGCTCGCCGCACTGCTTTACGAGGTCAACCATGGCGCTGTCGTTGATCAAGGAAGTGTAGCCTTCCTCAAACACGACCTCAGCCGCCCCGCCGAGGCTTCGCGCCGCAAGCTCTGCCACCTCGCGCACGCGCTCCTTCACCATCGTCCTGACTTTTTTGTCCAGCGTCCGAATCGTTCCGGTCAGTTTCACTTCCGAAGCGATCACGTTGCTCGCCGTCCCGCCGGAAATCATGCCGAGCGACAGCACCGCCGAGTCGCGCGGATCGACGTTTCGGCTGACAATCGTTTGCAGAGCGGTGATGACGTGGGCGGCGATCACAATCGCGTCTCTTCCGTTGTGCGGATAGGCGCCGTGCCCGTTTTCTCCCCTGACGACGATGTGTACATCGTCAGACGCGGCGTTCATTTGTCCGTATTTGACCGCGATGCTGCCGACGGCAAGCTCCGGGGATACGTGCAAGCCAAAGACGGCGTCCACACGCGGGTTGTCCAGCACGCCTTCGCGAATCATCGGCAACGCCCCGCCTACCGTCTCTTCTGCTGGCTGGAAAAACAGCTTCACGCTGCCTGCCAGTTGATGCTTCTGCGCTACGAGCAGCCGCGCTGCGCCAAGCAAGCATGTCATGTGGGCATCGTGACCGCAGGCATGCATCCGGCCCGCGATCTGGGAGCGGTACTCCACCGCGTTTTCCTCGCAGATCGGCAAGGCATCCATATCGCCGCGAAGCCCGACAACACCACCCGGATGCGCCCCTTCGATTATTCCGACGATACCTGTGCCCGCCACTTTTTCATGCGGAATGCCCAGTTCGTTCAAGTAGGCGCTGATTTTTTCCTGGGTACGGAACTCCTCCATCCCGAACTCGGGATATCGGTGAAAATCGCGGCGAACCTCCGTCAGCCACGGAAGCAGCTCTTGTGCACGTTGCAGCAACGCTTCGTTTAGCCCTGTACTCATACCGTCACACTCTCCTCAATCGCCAACACCCCGTGCGTTGCGTCAAGCGTAGCCTCCACGCCCAAAGGCAGAGCCATGTTGAAAGCGCCGTGCCCGATTTGCACGTTCCAGATGGTCGGCTTCCCGTACGGCACGACAATGTTTTGGAAGACGTCCCACACGGAAAAGCCTTCGCGTTTTTTCGGCTCGCAGTTGGTCCACGTACCGATGACCACGCCCGCGCAATCGTTGAACAGCCCGCCGAGCGCCATCTGTGTCAGCATGCGGTCGATGCGGTACGGCTCCTCGTCGATATCTTCCAAAAACAAGATTTTTCCTCGCGTATCCAGCTGATAAGGCGTGCCCATCAAAGTGGCGATCAAAGCGAGATTGCCGCCGACAATCGGCCCGTACGCTTGCCCTTCTACGAGACAGACAACGTCCTCTCCCGGCGGATTGATGATCGGTCCGAGCGGCTCCGGTCGCGTCATCGCCCGCAGCAAATACTGTTTGGACCAGTCATCCAGCCCGTGTGCAATATCGGAAGTCGCCATCGGGCCGTGCAAAGTCGCAAGCCCGGCCTGCTGCCCAAAAGCGGTGTGCAGCGCTGTAATGTCGCTGTAGCCGACAAACAGCTTCGGATTTTGCGCAATCAGGTCGTAATCGAGCATCGGCAAAATTTGCGGCGCCCCGTATCCGCCACGCATGCACATGATTCCGTCCACTTCATCATCGGCAAACATCGCGTTCAGCTCGCCAGCCCGCTGCAGCGGCGTCCCGGCCAAATACCCGCCGTACGTCTCATAGCACGTTTCCCCGACTTTTACCTTGAAGCCAAGCTCCACAAGCCCGGCAATCGCTTTGTTCAACATTTCTTCCGTAGCCGGACTTGAAGTGGCAACCAGTCCGATCGTATCTCCTGCACGCAACGCTTTTCCTTTGTTCATCCGACCCGTCTCCCTTTTACGATGATTGATCCCGTTCACAGCTTCCTGTTGCATGCAACTTGGCACGCCCCGCGTACGCTGCCACTATGCTGTTGATGACTTTCGTAATATTGCAAAAACAATGCCAATACGTTGGCTGCTCGCGATTCGCTCCTCCTCTATTCACCGTTGCATATCGGAGTCGCTAAAAGCGGAAATCATCGGCTCGCGTGCTATTCGCAGCTGAATAGCGTTTATTCACGCGTGAATAGCCATTTTCGCAGCTTCCGGCTCGCTGACGGCTGGCTGATGCCAAGCACTTCCGCTACTTTTGTCGTCGTCTTATGCTGCTCGTAGGCGCGCTCAAGCAATTGCCGCTCCACTTCCTCCATCGCCTCCTGCATCTGCATCACCCGCTCCACTTTGATTCCCCCTGAAGGGCTGCCCTCGTGGCCGTGGATATAGCGCGGAATTTGACTCGGCGTGATGAGGACGTCCGGTGAAGTCACGACAAGCCGCTCCACTACATTTTCCAATTCACGCACATTGCCAGGCCATTCGTACTCCGCAAGAATCCGGTAGCACACATCGGCCAGCCGTCTGTCCAAACAATATTTTTCCGAAAAAACATGGAGAAAGTAATGGACGAGCACCGGAATTTCTTCGCGGCGTTCCCGCAATGGCGGAATCTCCAGCGGCACGACGTGAATCCGGTAGTACAAATCCTCGCGAAATCTGCCCTCTTTGACCATCTGCCGCAAATTTTGATTGGTGGCGGTAATCAGCTTGACGTCGACTTTTCGCGGGACCGCACTGCCGACAGGCGTAATCGTTTTTTCCTGCAACACATTGAGCAGTTTGACTTGCAAAGATAGCGGCATTTCGCCGATTTCATCCAAAAACAGCGTGCCGCCGTTCGCCTTTTCGATCAAGCCTGCTTTGCCGTCCTTGTCCGCTCCGGTAAACGCGCCTTTTTCGTACCCGAACAGCTCGGACTCCAGCAAAGTCTCGGGGATCGCACCACAGTTGATGTGGATAAAAGGCTTCCCTGAGCGCGGACTGCACTCGTGTATGTATTTCGCCAGGACGCCCTTCCCAACGCCTGACTCGCCAAGCAAAATCATCGACGACTCGACCTGCGCCAGCTTTTCTGCCATCGTGGTCACCTGCTCCATCGACTGGCTGCGGTAGATCAGGTTCGTTTTGCTTTTTTTCCTGCTGTTCTCCTTGGTCATCTCGCTTTGCAAAATGCCGCCGACGTACTTCCTCTCGTTCTGCACCTGCTGTAGCTGCTCCTGATCGGTAATATCAAGCGACGTGTTGACGACGCCGCAAAACTCCCCGTTCGCATCCCACAGCGGAGTGCCTTCGACCAGCAATCTGCGGTTGTTGCGCGTCGTCTGAATCGTATGCACCTTTTTTCTGTCGCGAATGACCCGCATCGTGATGGTCGGAGAAAAATAGCCCAAATGATAAAATTCCTCGATAGGCTTCCCGATCATTTCCTGCGGGTCAATCCCGAAAAATTCCTCGTAGCGCCCGGAGCAATACAGTGTCCGTCCCTTTTCGTCGGTGACGTGCACGATATCAAAAAGCGCCCCCAAAATGGCTTCGTAATCGATCATAACCGCTTGCCACCCCCAGTCTCGTGCTCGCTTGCGCCTGCCTCCGCTCGCTTGGGCAATGGCAATGCAAGGGTAAAAACGGAGCCTTGCTCACTGCTGGATGCAAGCACCAGCTCCCCGCCGAGCGCTTTTGCCATCAGACGGGAGTAGGACAGCCCCAATCCCAATCCGCGCACTTTGTCTTTTTTGTTGCTGCCCCGAAAAAAGCGCTCGAAAACGAGCGGCTGCTCCTCAACGGGAATCCCGTTGCCATTGTCTTTTACATCGATGCACACCGCGTGCTCTGTCTCGTACATCACCAATTGGATGTTCCCGCGCGCGCCTGCTTTGCCTACTGCCTGTCTTGCGTTGTTCAACAAATTCGTCAAGATTTGCTGAACGCGGCCAGAGTCAACAAACAGCAGCAGTTGCTTTTCCGGGACGACGATCTCAAACACGATTCCTTCCAGCTCCTGGACGATTCGCCATTGCGAAGCGATTTCTTTGACCAGCTTGCTGATGTTTTGCTCTTCTTGCTGGACTGTAATGGCTCCGACCGCAAACGAGTTGAAATCGAGCAAGTCTTCGACCATTTTTTGCAGACGCTTTGTTTCACGCAGGCAAATCTCCAGAAATTCTTTCTGCTCGGCTCCCGAAACAACCTCGTCGTTAACCGCCTGCACCAATCCGCTAATCGAAGTGACGGGAGTCTTCAACTCGTGGGTCACACCTGCCAACAGCTCCGTGCGCATGCTTTCCAGTTGACGAAGCCGATCCGCCATCTCCTTGAAAGTATACACCAGCTCGTGAATTTCCCGCTCCTTGATCGGCTTCGTAATCGTCACATCGTAGTTGCCCTCCACGATTTTGCGCGCAGACAGCACGACATTTTGAATCGGCTCAGACAACCTTCTGGAATGGAAGTAGATGACGGCCCAACCGAGCACGCCGAGACTGCCGAGCATGATGACCAAATACTGTAGCTGCTCCCTGCCGATCTTGATGTCTGTTTCCGGAAACAGCAAAATGACCTTCCCGATTACGCTGTCATTATATTCCAAATTTTTCCTGATGACGTACAGCGTATCTCCTGTCGGCTGCCGAATTTTGTCTGCCTCGTCTGCTTGCTGGAGCAAACCGGGAAGCACCTTCTGAATTTCGGGAGGGAGCATGCCCATCCCCGGTCGGCTGTAGATCACTTCGCCCTGCTTGTCTTTGATGAACAAAACGAGGTTGCGATCCACCCCCATAAATTTTCGCCGATTGTCCAGCGTCTGATGAAGCTTGCCGCCTACCAAAATGTTGCCATCGTCGTCTACGACCCGATCCGCTACTTCTTCGGCGAACAGCTTGGTCACTTCAATCTGCTTCTCCACGGCGGCGTATTTGATCCAGTAGGCGGAAACCGCTCCGACGATGAGCAGTCCTACTACCAACGTCAGCAGGTAGCGCGTCGTCCAGTAGCGCAGCAGTGAGACAGGCTCGTTTTTTTTAGTAAACACAGAACTGATACCCCACCCCTCGGAGCGTCTTGATCTCGCCTTCTTGGGCAGGCCAGTTCTCCAATGTTTTTCTCACTCGCTTGATAGCGAGGTCCACAGCGCGATCGCTGCCTGCAAAGTCGATTCCCCACACTTGATCTATTAATTGTTCCCGCGTGAACGTCTGATTCGGATTTTGGGCCAAAAACAGCAGCAGCGACAGATCGCGAGGATGAAACACCAGCTCCAGTCCATGCAAGGTTACGTGGTGAGACTGGAAGTTGATTCTCAGACTGCCGAAAAAGCGCGTCTCCTGATCTTTTACCAAAATCGCCGACCGCCGCAGCACAGCGTTGACCCGCGCCACTACTTCCTCAGCGACAAACGGTTTCGTTATATAGTCATCGGCTCCCTGGTTCAGCCCTTTCAGCTTTTGATCGGTCTGCCCCAGCGCAGTCAAAATGATCACGGGACAGGCGCTCTTTTCGCGAATATACTGTAAAATCTCCCAGCCGCTTCGCTCCGGAAGCATGACATCCAAAAGAACGAGATCCGGCTTTTTCTCGTCAAACAGCCGAATCGCGGCGATTCCATCGTCAGCTTGCCAGACCTGATGGCCTTCCTTTTGCAGGTACGCCTTCAAAACGCGCGAGATTACCAGTTCATCTTCTACCAACAAAATGCTTTTCATAGGCTCCCTTTTCTCCCATTCGCGATTGCTCGCATGGTTCCTCTCTTTCCAATACGTACTCCTAATACTATCAGTTTACCTCTTTCTTTTTATATTTGGATTTGCGGTTTTTGGAAAATAGGAAAAAAGCCTTGCCCCATTTTTCCGGAAGCAAGGCTTTTCTTTAGAAAAGATTAGTTGATAACATCGTCTTCGAAGCTGATTTCTTCATCGCTGGCATCGCCATCAAAGTCGTATTCCGTTTTGTCGTTGTTGCTGGAGTCTACGATTTCGCCTGTTACGTCAGCGTCTTCAAACTCATCCCAAATGTCTTCGATGACATTTTCCACGAGGTCTTCGAAGTCCGATTGATCCAGTTCATCCTCGTACTCATCGAAGTCAAGCGCGATTTCTACGTCGATGTCATCCTCGTCGCCGCTCAGGGTGATATCCCATTCAACGCCACGGAAATCTCCGTAGTCGTCATTCAGGGCATCCTCCAGATCGTCCATACGGTCATCTACATCGTCGTCATCGTCTTTGTTTTTCGCATCGTCCAAATCGTCTTCCAGATCAGAGATTTGTTGGTTCAGCGTGTCGATCTTGCTTTGCAAGGTGCGAATCTGGGCGTCACGCGCGGACAACTCGGCTGCATGCTGCGCATCTGCCTGATCTTTTACCGTGATGGTGTAGGACGTGCCATTCCACTCGACTTCCTTGTTGAACACGCCTGCCATCATGCGAAGCGGGATGTAAGTGGTTCCGTTTACGATAAATGGTTCGATCGTAGTCGGAACAGTAGCACCATTATACAAGACCTTGATATTGTTGTACTTTGCCTGCAAGTTTTTTGTTCCAGTCGCTGCCTGAGAGCCAGTCGGCAGCAAGCTCGTCGCAAGAACCACCGCTGAGAAAACTGCTAGATACTGTTTTTTGAACATGAAAAGTCCTCCTTCTCCCGGTTGTCTTTTTCCTATCATGTCGCTATGTACATAACTTACTTTACCTATTGATCGTGTCGAGAGTATGTCAACATCGCATTTTTTCCTTGCCAAATTCCGGAGACATCCTGTTTCGCACCTCCAAGTTTATTCCATCGGACAAAAAAAAGAACCCGCTGAGCGCAGGTTCTGCTGTTTCCTTATGGATGCTTTTGGCAAGCGCCAGCCATGCCGGGCTGCCTGGTTAATCATGCGGCCACGTCTTGCGCAAGTCTTGCTCAAACTGGCGAAGGTGATTGATTCGCTTCTTGGCAGCCTGGTATTCGGCTTCCCAGCCTTCTTTTTCCCGTTCGCGGATGATTTCCGCTTTCTTTTCCAGCTCTCGCACTTCATTGCGCAGAGCGATGACAATGTCCAGCAGCTCATCCATCTCCATGGAGCGCATGTCCGAAATAAAGTTCCACTCTGCTTCTGTCAAACGATATTGCTTGTTAGCCACGCTTCATCACCCTTAAAAAATGTGTCAAATCTATGCGAATTTGTTTCGGTTATGCCAAAAAGGGAAAGCCGCTTCGTGTATAATAATGGATAATGGGTACGTATGTCGACAATGCTTCCAAGGATGATCCGGAATTATTACTAAAGTAACACCGGAATGGTTATAATTCCAAATGATCTTGCGCGACATGCAGGGCGCTCTTTCGTGCATAAGAGTGATTACCTATATACATATGGGCAGACGTAGAAGGAGGTTGTTGCATGTTCTCGATTCGCGAGACGGATTTGCCGGGAATCGGCAGAAAATATCAGGTAGAAACAAAAGGCGGCGACAAGCTGGTCATCGTCATTCACGATGACGGCCGCCGGGAAATGTACCATTTTGACCGCGAAGATCCGGATGAGAACATCTCGATGGTTACGCTGGATGACGACGAGGCGCGGCAAATTGCAGCGATTGTCGGCGGCCTGACGTACACGCCGACCGCTCTGGAAACAGTTGAGGTCGCTTTGGACAAGCTTATGATCGAATGGTACAAAATCGACGCTGGCTCACGCGCCGTCGGCAAGACGATCGGCGAGCTGGACGTGCGTCAGGAGACTGGTGCCACGATCATCGCTGTCATTGAAAAAGACCACACACAAACGATCAATCCGGGACCGGAGTATGTGCTTCGTGCAAGCTCCACCCTCGTAGTAGCAGGTGAACGAAAGCAGGTGAAAGCGCTCAAGACTATTCTCAGCAACGGGGGTGATTGACCTTGGAGCACATCGTGTTTGAAGTCGGCCTGGCGCTCGCTCTGATTGCCATCGCCGGCTTCCTCTCCATCAAGTTGAAGTTCTCCATCGTTCCCTTTTACATTTTGGTCGGGATGGTCGTCGGTCCGCACGCCCCCGATATCGGCCTGTTCGATCTGCGCTTTATCGACAGTGCGCCGCTCATCGAATTTATGGGCAGAGTCGGGGTGCTTTTCCTGCTGTTTTACCTCGGCCTTGAGTTTTCGGTAGGGCGTCTGATCAAGGCCGGACGCTCTATCGCGATCGGCGGGACGATCTACATCGCCATTAACTTTACTCTCGGCGTGCTGTTTGGCTGGGTCTGCGGCTTTCCGCTGAAAGAAGTGCTGATCATCGCCGGAATCACTACGATTTCGTCCAGCGCCATCGTCGCCAAAGTCCTGGTCGATCTCAAACGGACAGCCAATCGCGAAACCGAGATGATTCTTGGGATCATCATGTTCGAGGACATCTTTTTGGCGGTGTATATCTCGATCGTATCGGGGCTTGTCCTCAGCGGAGCAACTTCTCTCGGAGGCGTGGTTTCCTCCGCTCTGATTGCTCTCGGCTACATGCTCCTGCTCATCGTCGTAGGCCGCAGGCTCGTCCCTTTTTTGAATCGCGCGCTAAACATCAAATCAAACGAAGTGTTCATGATTACGGTGTTTGCCGCCCTGTTTTTGATTGCGGGTTTTTCCGAGACAATCCATGTAGCTGAAGCCATCGGCGCGCTGCTCGTGGGGCTCGTATTAGCAGAAACACAACATATGAAACGCATCGAACATCTGATACTGCCATTTCGCGACTTTTTCGGCGCCATGTTTTTCTTCAGCTTCGGTTTAACGATTGATCCTCTGTCATTGGGGGGAGCCGTCTGGTTGTCCATCGCTGCGGTCGTCATCACCCTCATCGGAAACGTCACTGCCGGACTTTTGGCAGGACGCAGCGCCGGGCTGCCGCCCAAAGCTTCCACCAACATTGGACTGACAATCGTTTCACGCGGTGAGTTTTCCATCATCATGGCTAATCTGGGAAAAGCGGGCGCACTCATGGATATTCTCCAGCCGTTCGCAGCTTTGTACGTGCTGATTCTCGCCATTTTAGGCCCTTTGCTGACGAAAGAATCAAAGCGCATCTACCAGCTGCTGAATGCCGTCCTTCCACTGGAGCGCGGCAGTGTCAAGCAGCCTCCTGCAAACCAGTCCGATTCATAGTGTATTGATAGGTGATTCAAGGCAGCCGCTGCGTGTACAGGCTGCCTTTTTCGTCCGTTCCGTCCATCATCGTGCTCGCCGCTTTCCGCCCCCATGCTTCCTCACTGAATCGCTGCCAGCGTCTCCTCCATCCATTCGTAGCTCATCGGCCCGATGTACTTGTGCTGGACGATGCCATTCGAATCAATAATGTAGCTGGTCGGAATCGAGATCGCCTTGTACTCGTTGGTGACTTGCTTGTCTTCATCCAGCAGGACAGGGAACGTCATGCCGTACGCTTTTACGAACACGCCGACATCTTCCGGTTTTGTTTCCGTCGTCGTCAAGTTTACGCCCAAAATGACGACATCGTTGTCTTTGTTTGCTTCATAGTATTGCTGCATGTCGGGAATTTCTGCCCGACAAGGCGGACACCAGGTAGCCCACAAATTGACGATCACTTTTTTCCCGCGAAAATCGGACAGCTTTACTTTCTTGCCGTCCAGCCGTTGCAGTTCAAAATCGGGAGCCGCGTTTCCTTTTTCCGTGCCGACCTGCGCTGTGCTAGTCGCCCCCGGCCCGCTCGTCGCGGCATTTTTCCCTTTTGGCGACAGGATCGAGGCATCGACAATTCCCCACGCCAGCAAGCCGATCAACACGACAAACGCCGCTATTTGATTAAACTTCATCTGCGTTCTCACCTTTCCGTTTGGTCATGCGTCTGGACAAAAAGAGCAGCAACAGCGCGCACCCGTAGTAGACAAGCTGCTCGGAGGAAAGTCCCGCGAAGGCGGCTTCGCGCGGTTGAACGTAAAACTGCACGTACACTTGTCCAATCGCAAACCACATCAGCAGCATAAGCCAGACAGCCAGCTCGTTCAGCTGTTTTCGCGCGCGTTGGAGCCAGACAAGGAACAACAGGCATAAAACGATCTGCTGAACATGGTACAAAAAGCCGCTTTGTTCAAGCAGCACCGTCAATAGCTGATACATGCCTGTCGCGGCCAGCGAACCAGTAGCCACCGCCCAGGCCACGAGGTCGACCGGAACCGATTTTTTGCGCAGACGCAGCGAAAAATATACCAGCACAGCAAGCGCCGCCAGCCAGGCTCCACGCTCGCCGCCGGAAAAATACAAAAGCGACGAAGGATTTTGCACGACTTGGTCCAGATGAAACAGCGCATAGCTGAACTTCCAAACCAAAAAGCCGAGGAGAACGGCGTTGCTTAGCAGCTCCGTGAGCGCCCCTCTTGTCGCCCTGTCTTTTTTGACAAGAAACGTGATTGCAAGAAAGCCCGTCGCAATGGAGACGATGACGGCCAAGGTGCTCATTTTCAATAAAAACGGGCCGATTTGAACAGCATCCCACAAAGAGGTTTCCTCCCTGAAAAAAATGACTTACGCTAGAGGGTATACGTACCAACTATCACCATATCAGGAAAAGGAGAATAATGGAATGCTTCAGCAAATTTTTGCGTTGCAAGAGAGCTTTGACTGCTCCTTCTCGAAACGCACGACCGTGCCCCACGTTCATCACTACCGGGACGAGAACATTTCAGACATGTATTCCAGCAATTTCAGCCAAATTTATGACGCGCCGGGTGAAGACTGGATCAAAAGCTACATAGCCAGGCAGCTACAGGACGCCAAAGAACGAGGGCTGGGACGTCTGAAAGCAACACTGCATCCCTCCTTGCCTTTTTCGGACGAGCTAAGCTGCCTGCTTCTCATCGCGGATCGCGCACAAAAAGAAACAACCTAAGTCGACATCCCGATCAGACTTAGGTTGTTCCTTTTTTGCCTATGATCGATCACAGCCCAGCCATTCAGCTACAACCGCCTCTGCCTCCCGATCCCTTCGCTCGATCTCCCCGCTGCGGGTCCATTCCAGGAAACGGTCATCCAAAAGCTCGGCCAAAACGGCTCGTTTGCCTGCAGCGTCCAGTTCGTCCAGCGCGAGCACCCGTTTGCGCATCGTTCCCAAAAAGCGCGTGTAGTCTTCGTACTCAGGCCCGATCCACGCTTCCAGCTGGCGGCGCAGTTTTTTCGCCAAGCCCGGATTGTTGCCCCCTGTCGAGATGGCCACAGTCAGGTCGCCGCGCTCGACTACGGACGGAACCGTAAACGAGCACAGGTCGGGACGATCCACTACATTGATCCACGGGCACCCGGCTTGCTGACACGCTTCGTAGACAGCCAGATTGACCGCAGAATCGCTGGTCGCAGCGACAACGAGCACAGCAGAAGAAACATCAGCGGAAGCAAACGGTCGCTGCCAAAGCGTCAGCCTGCCCGCTTGCCCCCAGGCGTGAATCGCTTCTGTACAGGTGGGACTGACGACGCAGACATCCGCGCCAGCGGCAAGCAGACTGGCGATTTTCCGTTCTGCGACCTGTCCGCCACCGACTACGACGCAACGTTTACGTTCCAGATTGACCATCATCGCATAGTGCGGCATCCGCCGTCCCTCCCTGCAATACTACATATTCGCGGCAGCAAACCGTCTAGCCTAGCCGCCCAGCCGTTGCGCTTTACTCGGCAAGACTATCGTTTACGCCAAGCGTGGCCTCAAACCAGTTGATTTTTTCCCGCATTTTCACGACATCGCCGACCAAAATGATCGCCGGATTGGTGACGTGGCTGTTCTCTGCCAAGCGTTCCTCGATGTTTGCCAAAGTGCCCGTTACGACCGCTTGCTTGGGCAGCGTCCCCCAGGAGATGACAGCGACAGGCGTCTCTGCGTCGCGGCCGTGCTTGATCAATTGCGTGCGGATCAGCGGCAAATTGGCGACGCCCATGTAAAAGGCAACCGTGTCGATCCCGCTCGCCAGCGCCCGCCATTTTTCCACAGCCAGCTCCGGCTTGTCTTCGCGCAGATGACCTGTCACTACGGCAAAAGATGAACCGTGATCGCGATGAGTCACCGGGATTCCCGCGTATGCGGAAGCCGCGATTCCCGCCGTGACGCCTGGCACGATCTCAAAAGCGACTCCTCGCCCAGCCAGATGCTCGGCTTCTTCTCCCGCACGTCCGAACACGCACGGGTCGCCACCTTTCAGGCGTACGACGATCTTGCCTTCCAGCGCCTTCTCCGCGAGGACTTCATTGATCGATTCCTGGCGCATCGTGTGATGATCAGGCAGTTTGCCGCAATAAATACGCTCTGCCGTTTCAGGCGCATAAGCGAGCAATTCAGGGTTAGCCAGGCGGTCATAGACGACCACATCAGCCTTTTGCAAGCATTCAAGCCCTTTGACCGTAATCAGCTTGGGATCTCCAGGTCCAGCGCCGACGAGGTACACTTTTCCCGCGCCGCTCATCGGTCACTGACTCCCGCCGAAGCAAAAGTCGCCATCTCGCGCACCATCCGTGCCGATGCCTCGACGATGGAAAACGCCACTGCCGCTCCGCTGCCTTCGCCAAGCCGCAGGTTCAAATCGAGCAACGGCTGTTTGCCCAGTACGTTCAGTACGAAAGCATGTCCCGGCTCCTGGGAACGGTGACCGGCAATCAAGTAGTCCGCTACGCCTGGCTCCAACCGCACCGCCAAAAGTGCTGCTACGGTGGCGATAAAGCCGTCGAGCAACACCGGAACGCGTCTGGATGCAGCGCCAATCACGGCCCCTGCCATCGCGCCGATTTCCAGTCCGCCCACTTTTGCCAGCACGTCGAGCGGCTGATCCGCATCCGGGCGATGCAGCGCGAGCGCTTCGCGGACAACGGCTTTTTTGCGCTGCCAGCCAGCGTCGTCCAAGCCTGTGCCCCGCCCGACAATCTCATCCGGGTCTGCGCCCGTCAAAGCGGACAAAATCGCGCTGCTCGCTGTCGTGTTGCCGATCCCTACTTCACCGACGATCAGCACCTTGGCTCCTTCATCGATGATCTGCTGCGCCAGCTCGATGCCGACCGCAAGCGACTGCCGCGCTTCTTCCGGCGACATCGCCGCTTCTTTCAGCATGTTGCCCGAGCCAGAGCGGATACGTCTGCTGGTCACTCCGGGAGCCTCTACCTCTACAGCCACGCCGACATCCACGAATTTTTGGATCGCGCCGATTTGCCGGGCGAACACGTTGATCCCCGCGCCACCGTTCACCAGGTTCAGCACCATTTGCGCCGTTACTTCCTGGGGATAGGCCGACACTCCCTCAGCAGCGACGCCGTGATCCGCCGCGAAAACAAGTACGCCAGGCGGCGTGACGACCGGAAACGTCTCTCCTGTCATTCCTGCCAGCTCCACAGCCAGTTCCTCCAGGCGTCCCAAACTTCCCAGCGGCTTGGTCAGCTGATCCACATGTTGTCTCGTTTGCTCACTTGCCTCATGGTTTCGCGGCTCAATCGCCGGAAATAGCTTTTCCAAGCCTGCCATCATATACGCACCTCTTTTTCCTGATAAGCCTTCATCTGTTCTTCAATGACATCCATCCGCACATGACGGCGTACCGTATCTGCCAGCAGATCGTAGCCTTGCTCGCGAAGCGCCACGAAGGACGGACGCTCCACGATTGGCTCCAACCCTTTTTTCGCACGGATTGCGTTCAATAGCAGCGTACGAAAGCGGTCGTTGTGAAACAACCCGTGAAAATACGTCCCGATCAGTTGGCGCTCCTCCTGACAGTAGCCTTCCGTGCGCTCTCCCATCTGGATAAAGGGGGCATCCACCTGCTCATAAGCGGACTGGCCCATATGAATCTCGTAGCCTTCCACTTCGAGCCGCTCTCCGGCAAACACCGCTTCGCCCTTGGACAAAACCGTCGTCTTTTTTGTCTCCATCGTCGTCGTCATCGGAATCAGCCCCAGCCCGTCAAGCTGCTGCAACGGAGATTCCACGCCATCCGGGTCCAAAATCGTCAGCCCCAGCATTTGATAGCCGCCGCACAGACCGACTACGTACGATTTTTTTTGCACATGGAGCTGTTTCACGGCGTCTGCCAGCCCTGACTCGCGCAAAAACTGCAAGTCTTCCAGCGTATTTTTGCTACCTGGCAACACGATGAGGTCAGGCTCGCCCAGCTCTTCCAAACGGGTCACGAAGCGCATCCGGCAATCCGGCTCCACAAAAAACGGGTCTACGTCTGTGAAATTGGAAATGCGCGGATAGCGCAAGACCGCGATGTCCAGATCGCGCGGCGTCTCTCTCTGCCCCTGGTAGCGATGCAAAATCAGCGAGTCCTCCGCATCGATCCACAAGTCGGGAATGAACGGCACCACGCCAAGCACAGGCTTGCCCGTATACTCCTCAAACCAGTCCAAGCCTGACTGCAACAGCGTCAGATCGCCGCGAAAACGGTTGATGACGACGCCGATCACCCGGTCGCGATCTTCGGGTTCGAGCAGTTGCAGCGTGCCGACCAGGCTGGCAAAAACGCCGCCGCGCTCGATGTCAGCCACCAAAATGACCGGAGCGTTCGTCAGTCGCGCGACCCGCATGTTGACCAGCTCGCGATCGTTGAGATTGACTTCTGCCGGACTGCCTGCCCCCTCAATCACGATCCGCTCATACGCGGCGGCGAGCCGCTCGTAAGCCTCGCCGATAATCCGCAGTCCTTCCTCGTAAAACTCCTGGCGATACGCCATCGCTTTCATGTTGGCGTACGGCTCGCCGTTCACCACGATTTGCGACTCGGAATCGCGCGTCGGCTTGATCAGGATCGGATTCATGTCGGTCGTGGCGAGAATCCCGGCCGCTTCCGCCTGAACGCCCTGTGCCCGCCCGATTTCTTTCCCATCCAGCGTGACGTAGGAGTTCAGCGCCATGTTTTGCGATTTGAACGGAGCCGTCTTGTAGCCATCCTGCGCAAAAATTCGGCAAAGTGCCGTTGCGATCGCACTTTTCCCTGCGTCTGAGCTGGTTCCCTGAACCATCAGCGGGAGAGCTTTAGGCACGAGCCGCCACCTCCGCGCACAGACTCAGCCACCGCTTCACCAGCTCTGGATTGGAGCCAAAGTGCAAGTGCGTGTAGCCTGCGACCAGATTGCCCTCTGCGAAGCCTTCTGGCTTGGTTCCGCGCAGCCCTTTTGTCTCATAGGCCGCAGGAAGCTGTTGCTCGCTGGAATAAGTCGAATAATGGAACTCGTGCCCTTTTGCCTGTTCATCCGGGCCGATCAGGAAATTGCCTGCCTTGCCGCGCACTTCCCGATAGCCAAGCGCGGCCAGCTTTTTCTGCATCGTCACCTTCCCGGGCACGATCCCGAGCATCGGGAAGCTCTCGCCGTCTGTGGTCACAATCGCTTCCGTCAAAAACATGAACCCGCCGCACTCGGCCAAGGTCGGCAAGCCTTTGGCAATCGCCTTGCGGAACGAGTCTTTCACCAGCTCGTTTTGCGACAGCTCGGCAGCAAACTCCTCTGGAAAGCCTCCGCCGATGTACAGGCCGTCCGCTGCTTCCGGCACGCCTTCTCCTGCCAGCGGCGAGAAAAAGGCCAGCTTCGCTCCGTGCGCCTGCAGCAGTTCCAAATTTTCCGGATAGTAAAAATGAAACGCCGGGTCTTTCGCTACCGCGATCGTCACGTCGTAGTTCGCTTGACGCGGCGCGAACAGCTTTGGCTCCACTTGCAGCGGCTCTGCTTTCGCCAGTTCCCAAACCAGGTCGAGGTCTACCGTTTCGTGAATCAAGTCTGCCAGCTTCGCAAACAGAGGCGCAAGCTCGCCGCGTTCCACGGATGGCACGAGTCCGAGATGACGCTCGGGAATTTCCAGCTCGTTTTCCCGTTTCAAATAGCCGACAACCGGAATCCCGCACTCCTGCTCAATCGCCGCCTTGACGATTTTGTGGTGCCCTTCGCTGCCGACTTTGTTGGCGATCACACCGACGATTTTCGCCTGCGGATTGAGCAGCTGAAAGCCTTTGACGATCGCAGCCGCGCTGCGCGCCATGCTTTGGCAGTTGACCACGAGCAACACAGGCGAAGCTGTCAAAATGCTGATTTCAGCCGTGCTTCCTTTGTCGCTCGTCGCTTCCTTGCCGTCGTACATGCCCATGACGCCCTCGATGATCGAGATGTCCGCGCCTTCGCTGCCGCGGACGAAAATCTCTTTGACCACCTCATGCTCCAGCATGAAGCTGTCGAGGTTGCGCGACGCTCTGCCTGTTACGGCTGTATGGTAAGTGGGATCGATATAGTCAGGGCCGCACTTGAAGCCTTGGACGACATGGCCTTTGCGGATCAGGGCAGCCATCAGTCCGATGGTAACGGTCGTCTTGCCTGCCCCACTGCCCGTTCCGGCGATTACGATACGGCGGCTGTTATCCGTCATACGCGCTCCTCCTCACGATAAGGCATTAAAGCGACAGAAATAGTGGCGTTGCCCGATTTTTTCTTGGTCAGGACGAGTTCGTCGACACCTGCGTACAGCTTCGCCGCAGGCTCGCTTACCCCGTACGCTCCCGTGAACTTGAATACCGTCTCGGACGGATCGCTGATCTCCACCTTGTTCAGTTCCTCCGGGGAATACCAGACAAAAGGCCAGCCGTACTTCTCGCACACGGCGATCAGTCCAGCCTCGTCTTTTTTCAGTTCAATCGTCGCAAGAGCCTTGACGCTTTTGATGGAGAACTGCAATTCATCCAGCGTCTCCTTGATGACCGCCTCGATCTCCTCGGCAGATGTTCCCCGGTTGCAGCCCATTCCGAGCACGATTACTTTCGGACGATACAGGACGCCATTGTCCAAAATCGTCTGCTCCTCTGGCGCAAGCAAGCGGTGAGAGACGACGAGCGCGGCATGCGGATTGGCTGCCTGCGCTTCGGCAATCGTCTTGTATTCCTTGATCGACGGCGGCATCGGCGTGTCGTGCATCCACCAGTCGCGCTCGCCTGATTCGTTGACCACCGCTACATGCTCCTCGTTGACGACAGAGGCGCTCACTGGCGTCAGCTTGTCAGCCGAATCCCACTCCCAGCCAAAACGGCGGCCGAACAAATCGACAGGGATCGTCTTTTGTACATCGGAAGCAGTCGTGATGATCGGACGAGCGCCCATGATCGCCGCTACCTCGCGAGCCAGCTCATTGGCTCCCCCGAGGTGGCCGGACAGGACGCTGATCACATTTTCCCCGCGATCGTCCACGACGACGACACCCGGGTCTTTCTTTTTATCTTCCAGCAAAGGAGCGATCATCCGCACAACCGCCCCGAGCGAAATAATGATAATCAGCCCTTTGTAAGCGGGCCAAAGCGCAGGAAACAGCATGCGCACACTGTTGGAAAACAGCTGGATGCCACGCGCTTCCTCGTCTCCACGGGCGAACTTGCTCATGTAGTACAAGTCTGCCCCGGGAAATTTTTGCGCCAGATCGCGTGCCATCTCTACCCCGTGCTTCGTGATGGCGACGATCGCATATTCCCCGCGCTGGCGGATGGCTGGAATTTCCCCTTCAACCAGTTCGATAATCATTCTTTCACACCTTTTCTGTACCCGTGCGTGAAGGTTTTATCGTACAGCTTGGAACGGTACTGTTCGCTTTTTTCATGGATATCCGGGTCCAAAGCCCAGCCTGCCAAAATCATCGCGTGCTTGCGAATGCCGTTTTTGCCCATGTCTTCGTCCAAATTTCTCAAGGTCGTGCGCACGATCAGCTGATCCGGCCAGCTTGCCCGTTGCACGACAGCGACTGGCGTATCTTCGCTCCAGCCTGCCTCGACAAGCTCACGCACTACTTTTTTCGTCAAAGTCGCGCTCAAGTACAAAGCGAGTGTGCAGTGATGCTCGGCAAGCGCGCGCAGCTTCTCCCTGTCCGGTACAGGCGTGCGCCCCTCTGCGCGGGTAAGGATGAGCGTCTGGGTCAGCTCCGGGATGGTCAGTTCGGCGCCTACTGCTGCTGCTGCCGCAAATACGGAGCTGACGCCTGGCACGATCTCTACCTCGATGCCTTTTGCTTTCAGCAAGGCGATCTGCTCCATGATCGCTCCGTACACGGACGGGTCGCCCGTATGCAAGCGCACGACTGTTTTTCCGCTGCTGATGCGGTCTACCATCAGCTCTACCATTTCTTCCAGCGCCATGCCCGAGCTGTGCAGCACCTCTGCATCAGGATTGCCAAGCGCAACCAGCTCTTCGTTGACGAGCGAGTCGGTGTACAAAATGACGTCTGCCTTTTGCAGCAGCTTCATGCCTTTTACGGTAATCAAATCCGGGTCGCCGGGACCCGCTCCCACTATGTACAGTTTCATCCCTTTTTCACCACCATCAGTGTAAGATAGCTAAGCTCTGCCCGCTCCAGTTCACGCATGTCCGTCCAGACCATTTCTTCCGAGGAAGTGACCTTTGTCGCAACAGCGGCTTTGTCTGCGAGTCCCATTTCTTTCAGCAAACCGATGATCATCGGCAGCACTTTTGCTACCTTCAAAAACACGACGGTATCGTGATCTTCAATCGCTTTGCGCATCGCTTCCTTGTCTTCTGTAGCCGGAATGATCCCGATTTGCTCGTCGCCATCCGCGAGCGGCATGTTGAAGCGGGAAGCAGCTCCGAGGAACGAAGATACGCCCGGCACGGTTACGACAGGCACTTCCGGGTGCTCTTCATGCATGACGCGCATCATGTGGATGAACGTACTGTAAAACATCGGATCGCCTTCGGTGACAAACGCGACGTCTTTGCCTTCGGACAGACGCTCCCAGACGATTTCGACCGTTTTGTTCCACTCGCGCTCCAAAATTTCTTTGTCGCGTGTCATCGGGAAGACGAGTCCGAGCATTTCCTTGTCTTGCGGCTGCACGTACAGCTCGGCAATTTGGTGGGCGTAGCTTTTGCTGCCCATCCGTTTTTTCGGGTACGCAACTACCGGGGATTGCTGCAGCAGGCGGAATGCCTTGACAGTAATCAATTCTGGATCGCCAGGGCCGACTCCCAGCCCGTACAATGTTCCGATCTTGGTCACTTGCTGTCTCCTCCTTGTTCCTCTGCCTGCTTTGCCCAGGCCGTAATGATGTAGATCGGATTCAACGCTTCAAAACGGGTCAAAGACAAAATCGGCTTGCTGCGCGACAGCTGCGCCAGCGTGACCGATGTTTCGAAGCCTTCCTCTGCAAAAGCTTGCGTCGCTTCGTACAACGTCTCAATCGTCGCCGCGTTGACCACGATGCGTCCGCCTGCCCGAAGCCGCGTGCAGCAAATGTTCAGAAGCTCGCGCAATTCTCCGCCGCTGCCCCCGATGAATACAGCATCCGGGTCGGGGAACTCATCCAGTCCTTTTGGCGCGCGGGCATTCACAACAGTCAGATCGGTGCGAAACTTCGCCATGTTTTGGCGGCAGTTTTCCAGGTCGTCCGCATTTTTCTCCACGCCGTACACTTCGCCTTCGCGTGCGATTCGCGCTGCCTCGATCGCGACGGAGCCTGTGCAGGTGCCGATGTCCCAAACGATGCTTTTGGCGTGCAATTGCAGTTGGGCGATGCTTAAAATGCGCACTTCTTTTTTCGTAATCAGTCCCTTGTCCGGCTTGCGCTGGGAAAACTCCTCGTCCGCAATCCCAAACGGCCAGACCGGGCTTGGCCGACGCTTTTTCAAAATCACGACATTCAAATCGGAAAAGACGCCGTCAGCCATGTCCTGCAAAGCGTACCAGCCTGTCCGCTCGTCTTCGCTGCCCAAGTTTTCCGCCACGAACGCATCGTATTCGGTCATCTGAAACGACAGCAAATACTTGGCGATCGCCGCAGGCGTGTTTTCCCGATCGGTGAGCAGCGCGACTTTGTCCTTGCCGTCCATCCGCTGCGCCAGCCCTTTGATGCTGCGGCCGTGTACGCTGAGCAATGTCGCATCTTGCCACGCCTCGCCCATTTTGGCAAAAGCGAGCTGAATGGAGCTGAGGTGCGGGTAAATGTCCACGTTGAGCTTTTTCGCCAAAAGGCTGCCGATCCCGTAAAAGAGCGGATCGCCGGAAGCGAGAATGACCGTCTTGCGCGTCTCTGACCGCAGTTCCTCGACCATCGCGGTCAAGCCGCCTTTCAAAACTCGCTTTTCCCCTTTGTACTCCGGAAAAAAGCCAAGATGCCGCTCTCCTCCAACCAACAGCTCACTTTCTTCGATCCAGGTCCGGTACAGCGGCAGCAAGCTTTGCTGTCCGTCATCCCCGATCCCGATCACTTTCATCGCTTGTGTCATCGATCGTCACCCTTCCCAGCAGGGACCCTTTCATAGTAATGATGATGGTTTCGACCACGATGCCGCCGCCTACTTCTTTCAGGGCGGCACGGCAGCAGTTGGCGCACATGATCTCGAAAAAGGCAGGCGTCTCCGCCATCATATCCCCGACCTGCGAGGCTGTATTTGCTCCCAGTATTTCGTCCACTTGCTCTTGGGAAACACCTGCTTCCGTCGCCATCTGGGCCAAAAACCCGAAGTCGACAGGAGCGCTTTTCGAGTGAACCATCATGACACCTTGCGCCACTTTGGAAAACTTGCCCATCATGCCGACAAGCGTCACTTTGCGCATTTTCCTGACCTTGCACTGCTTGAGCGCAAACCCGACGAAATCGCCCATCTCCACGAAAGCTTCCTCGGACAGCTCCGGGTAGGTAGCGATTCCATACGACTCACTTTTTCCGCCCGTGGAGAGGACGATGTGATCGCAGCCCGCTTCTTTGGCGACGTTGATCGCCTGAGCCACGCTTGCCTTGTAAGCAGAAGTGGAAAACGGCACCACGATTCCGCGCGTCCCCAAAATGGAAATGCCGCCGAGTATGCCGAGTCGTCCGTTCAATGTTTTTTTGGCAATTTCCTCGCCCGCAGGCACGGAAATTACGATTTTGATCCCGCGCTCTATCCCGTACTCATCGAGTACCGCCTGAGCCGTCTCGCGAATCATTTTGCGCGGAACGGGATTGATCGCGGCCTCGCCAATCGGGACAGGCAACCCTGGCTTGGTCACCCGTCCTACCCCGACGCCACCGTCCAAAATAATCCCAGGCTCGTCTGACCATTCGACAGTGGAAAGAATCAACGCCCCATGCGTGGCATCCGGGTCGTCACCGCCGTCCTTGATCGTGGCTGCTGTCGCTTTTTCCGGCGAAAACTCGCAGCTCTCCATCTGGAAAGTCACGTCTTCCCCGATCGGCAGGCGGATCGTAGCCTCCCTTTGCGGCTCCTGGGTTATCAGCGCTAGCAAAGCAGCCTTGGTCGTCGCCGTTGCGCATGATCCAGTTGTGTAGCCGTGGCGGAGGGGTTTCGCCTCTTTTTCGTCCGATGCTGCTTTGGCTGCCATCTGCTTAGCCCAACCGTTCCGCCATGATGGAGATGGCATTCAATGCCGCTACAGTTACAGGGCTTCCGCCTTTGCGCCCGATGTTGGTGATGAAAGGAATGTCGAGCTTCGCCAGCTCTTCCTTGGACTCCGCCGCAGATACGAAGCCTACTGGCATTCCGATGACAAGTCCTGGCTTCGCTTCCCCTTCCTTCACCATGCGAATCAGCTCCAACAGAGCTGTCGGCGCGTTACCGATGCAGAAAATTCCTCCGTCTGCTTCCTTCACAGCTTTGCGCATGGAAATAATCGCACGAGTGGTGTTGAGGCGTTTTGCTTCTTCCATGACGTCGCGGTCAGAGATGTATACTTTCACTTCGCCGCCGAATTTCTCAATCCGGTTTTTGCTGATGCCGACTTGAACCATTTGCACGTCCGCCACGACGATTTTTCCGCTGCGAATCGCTTGAATACCGGATTGGACAGCATCCGGGTGGAAAACGAGACTGCGTCCGAGATCAAAGTCGGCGGAAGCGTGGATGACGCGCTGCACGACAGGGTATTGTTCCTCTGTAAACGGGTGCTCGCCCAGCTCGTCGGTAATGATTTGAAAGCTCATGTCCTCGATCTCTTGCGGTTGTACAGTCAAAGGCTTAAATTCGGTTTTGAAGTCCATGGTTGGTTTCCTCCAGTCACTTGTTTGGATGCTTGTTTATACAGGCGGGATGCCGTGTTATTGCACGACCTCTTTAAGCTGGTTCAGCACGCTTTGGTAGTCGGAAAACTTGGTGCCGTAATCGATTTTCGGACGCCCGATGACGATTGTCTCGATGCCCATTTCCAGCGCTGCTTCCACTTTTTCGTCAAAAGCGCCTACCTTGCCGCTCTCTTTCGTAATCATCAGCGTCACGCCATAGTGGGCGTAGAGCGCTTTGTTCAGCTCTTTGGAAAAAGGCCCTTGCATGGCGACGATGTTTTTTTGCTCCACGCCGAGTTCTTCGCATTTTTGCATATTGTCGAGCCGCGGCAGCATGCGGGCAACCAATGTCGTGTCCGGCAGGCCCAGGAGACGATCCGTGAACGTCTTCAACGTCTTGCTGCCAGTCGTCAGCATGATGACGCCGCGCTTGTCAGCCGCAAGCTCGGCTGCTTGCACGTAATCCTCGACGATGATCAGCTTTTCGCTGCCTGGCGCATCCAGACTCTCACGCTCGTAACGGATGTACGGAACACCCGCTCCTTGTGCGCCAGCCATCGCGTTTTTCGAGGCTTCCTCCGCAAAAGGGTGGCTCGCGTCAACGACACAGCGCACGCCCCGCTCCTGGATCAACTGCTGGATGTCGTCGGCAGTCAAGCGTCCGACCTGGACGGGCACACCGGCCTCCTCCATGCTTTTCGCTGCGTTGTCCGTTACGACGGTGGTCAGCAGATCGTAGCCGTTTTCCTTGATCAACAAGGCCAATTCACGCGCGTCGCTCGTTCCAGCCAATACGAGAATCATGCTGTGTCTCCTCCTACTTGGTTACGTGGTCATGCTTGTGGTCGTGTTTGTGATCATGGTCGTGGTCATGATCATGGTGATGATCGTGGTCATGGTTATGATCGTGGTCATGGTTATGATCGTGAGCATGGTGGTGATCGTGGTCATGGTGATGATCATGGTCATGGTGGTGATCGTGATCATGATGATGCCCGTGATGGTGGTGGTGATGTCCATGTCCGTGATCGTCATCATGGTGGTGGTGATGGTGGTCGATATGCTCCATCGCTGCCAGTCTGTACTGACAGGTGTCACAGTTCAGCTTCACTTCCCCGTGCAAGGCTTCCTCGACGCGATCCTTGAGCACTTCTTTCAGCAACGGGTGGAAACCGAAATACTCGGCCATCTCAAACTGGGCATCCGGATATTGCGCGCGGAACTTCTCCAGTTGATCGCTCATCCGTTTGATCAGCACACCTGTAAACAGGAAGTACGGCAACAGCACGATGCGCTTGGCGCCAAGCTTCAGGCAGCGCTCCACTCCCTCGTCGTACAGCGGGTAGGTCACACCCATGAAAGCTGTCTCGACCAAAGGCGCCTTGTAACGCTCCCAGAAAAGGCGGGACATTTTGTAAATATCACTGTTGGCATCCGCGTCGCTGCTGCCGCGCCCGATGACGAGCACAGCCAGATCGTCGTAATCTTCTCCGGAAGCGAAGCCCGCTTCTGCCATGCGTGTAGACAAAATGTTGATCACTTCTTCGTGAATGCCGATCGGACGACCGTAGATGAACTGTACGTGCGGGTGCAGCTCCTTCGCTTCGTCAATCGCCGCCGGGATGTGGATTTTCGCATGCCCCGCAGAGAACAGGATGATCGGAATGACCGCTACCCGCGTCGCTCCTCTCGCTACACACGTATTCAATCCTTGCAGCATGTCTGGTCTGGCAAACTCCAGAAAGCACGTCTCGATAATCGGCACATCCAGCTCAGGCGCAAGGGAAGCGACAAACTGGCGAATCTCTTCGTTGCCTTCCGGGTCCTTGCTTCCGTGTCCTACAAATAAAACCGCGTCCATTTCGTTTCCCCCTCGTTTTCGGTCAACTCCGCTACCTATTGATCCGTCTGTCAATCTCCGCAAGCGGCGTTCTCGATTTCCGCTTTGGCAGGCTCGTACCAGGCATACCCCTCCAGCTCGCCTACCCGTTGGAAAAACTTGTGGAAGCGCTCATTCGGAAACGCCTCTTTTTTGAATCGGTTCACGATTCGCTCGACAAGCGGCACAATCGCCTCTTTATCAATGCCTTCCGCAACCGGAATGCCGGAATGCGCGTTACGTCCCACCGTTTTCGCGCCCAGGAACAAATCGAATTTGCCTTTGCGGAACACGATTCCGATATCCTCCTGAACAGCTCCATAGCAGGCCATTCCGCAGCCGTTAAAGCCGATTCTCAGCTCTTTGGGCATTTCCTTGCCACCCAGCCGCTGGTGCAGCTCCTCCGCGTACGGGATGCTGTCTTTTTTCTCGCCATCGCAAAAATCGCACGCCTTCACCTGCAACACATCCCCGATCGGGCTGAGGATAAGCCCCAGCTCGCGCAAACGGCTGGTCACACTTTCCGGATCAGCAGTCGGCACACGCATGATGATCTGGTGGTGCGGGGTATATTCGATCTCGCCTTTTTCTCCTGCGACTTCGGCGATCGCCATCATCTGCATCGGCGTGATTTTTTTGTTGGCGACACCGGGACTGACGGCGAACTCAAAAATCATTTCCGGCTGAAACGATGAAGCCGTACGAACAGCGCTTGTTTGGGCAGGCTTCGTTTCGATGCCTTTTGCCGTATTGACGGCACTCAGCGCTTGCATGGCCCAATCGAGCGGCGAGCGCTCTGCCTGGTGAGCAACCGTTTGCGCTGCCTGTTCCACCGGAGGAGCTTCCAGGACAGCCGTACTCGTTGCACTTCCGGCTAGTCCGGCTTGACCAGCAGCCGACGGACTTTCCACATCAGTCGCCAGCACAGGTCGCTCACTTGCTGGCTCTACTGTCTTTGGGGCAGTCGTGCCCACGCTTTCGTCGCCTGCTTCCAATGACCACGGTTCATTTTCCACGCGCAGCCGTTGATGCGGCTTGAGCGGCTGTTCGTCTGCCGACAGCGTGTATTTGCGCTGGTAGCCGCGCGGCGTAATCATTTTGCCATCGTACACGAACGTCGAAGAGTTCCCGATGATGACCGTCGTCAACATGCCGATGTCGTGCTCCAGCATTTGCGCAAGTGTCGTCACCACGACCGTCTCGCGCTCGCGGTAGGCGCTTTTCACGATTCCGACAGGTGTATCAGGCGAACGGTATTGCAAAAGGATGCGCTGCGCCTCCACAATCTGGCGCGTGCGTCGACCGCTGCGCGGGTTGTACAAGGCGATGACGAAATCAGCCATCCCGGCTGCATCGATCCGTCTGGCAATCAGCTCCCACGGCGTCAAGTGGTCGCTCAAGCTGATCGTGCAGGCGTCATGCATGATCGGAGCACCGAGAATAGCGCCACAGGAGTTGATCGCCGAGATGCCCGGAACGATTTCGATCGGAACGCCAGTCGCCTCTGTCCAGCCTTTCTCGACCAGCACTTCGTAGACCAGACCCGCCATCCCGTAAACGCCGGAGTCTCCACTGGAGATCACCGCTACTTTTTTGCCTTCCTCTTCCGCTTGGCGCACGGCTTCGCGCGCACGCGTCACTTCCTCGGTCATCCCGGTGCTGACGATCTCCTGATTGGTCAAAAGTCCGCGGATCAAATCCACGTACGTCGAGTAACCGATAATGACGTCAGATTCTTGCAGGGCTTCCCGCGCACGCTTGGTGATATGTTCAAAACTTCCCGGGCCAAACCCGATCACAAACAACTTGCCGCTCATACGGCCCCTCCCCTTTCCATCGCATACGTGTCGCATGCAGGCGTTATATGGTCTTACTCTTACGGTGTCTTTTCGCTCATCATCCGGCTAGACAAGTGTCAGAACTGCTGCAATCCCCAAACATAAAAGCAGGCACAGCAAGGAAGTGAGATACATCAGACGAATGGTTGCCGTGATATCGGCAGCAGCCAACGGCCGATGCGGGTCCCCGAGCCTTGCCCGATTGGACGGCACACCCTGGTAGTAGTTAAGACCCCCAAGCTGTACGCCAAGTGCGCCAGCCACCCCCGCTTCCGGCAATCCGCTGTTTGGACTTGGATGCAGGTGCGCGTCTCTTTTGATCATCGCCCAGCACTGTCTCCAGTCCAGTCGTTGCAACCAGCTTGCCATGACCAAAAGCAGCGCGGTCAGGCGAGCTGGTATGTAATTCATCACGTCGTCAAAACGCGCGGACGCCCAGCCCAAGTTTTTGTACTTCTCATTTTTGTAGCCGACCATCGAATCAAGCGTGTTGGCCGCCCGATAAGCCATCGCCAGTGGCGCACCGCCCAATGCGGCGTAGATCAGCGGGGAAACAATCGCATCCACGATGTTTTCCGCTACCGTCTCCACCGCCCCCCGGCAAATTTCCGGCTCATCGAGCTGATCCGTGTCACGCCCTACCACCATCGACAAGGAGCGCCTTGCCGCCGCCATGTCATTTGCCAGCAGATGGCGGGCAATCTCCAGCCCGGCGTCCGCCAAGCCTTTTGTCGCGATCGTCGTGGAGATGAGCCAGGCTCCAACCACCCACGCGAGCAGTGGATGCACGAGAGCAGCCACCCACAAAATCAGCCAGACGGCGGCATAGCTGCCTGACACGATCAGGAGCGGAAACAGGATTCCCGCCAGCTTCAAATGCGATTCCCGCTTGACGACAGCGCGAATGACACGCTCCAGCCGCGTGATCCACCATCCGATGATCACCACCGGATGCGGCAAGCTGCGCGGGTCGCCTACCACCCGATCAATCAAGTATGCCGCGCACAATACCCACACTTCCGTCATGTTGTCCCTCTCTTTAGCTTCCCAGCCTTTGTCTGTGCCAGCGCTGCCCATCCCACTCCGCAAACAGCGCTTCTCCGTGCTTTAGCCCGTCTACTTGCCAGTATTGGCGCGGATCTTTTGCAAGCCATGCCGCCTGGAACCAGCGAATCACTCCGCCGTGGGCAACCAATACGGTCGTTTCGTTTGGTTCCCGCTGTTGCCGATCCATCAGCTTGCACAACCAGCCGTCTACGCGGTGGCCCAGCGCTTGCAGGCTTTCCCCGTTGGGCGGACAGCAGTGAAAAGGATCGTCGTACCAGCGCGTAGCCCGCTCGCAATCCGCCTGCATCAGCTCGTCGTAGGTCAGCAGCTCCCAGTCGCCAAAAGACAGCTCCCGCAAAGCCGGAACAGAGATGATCGGCACATCCCATACGTCGGCCAGCGGTTGGGCCGTCTCCAGGCACCGGAGCAAATCGCTGGCGTAGAGCGCATCAGGCCGTTCGATCTGGCGGGACAAGCGCTCTGCCAGTTCACTCGCCTGCCTTTTTCCATCTATGTTCAAAGGGACGTCGCTATGCCCGAGATATCTGTGTTCCCGATTGCTGTCAGTCTCGCCATGGCGTATCCAGACCCACCTCATAACCACCAACTCCCGACCAGTACAAGCAGCATGACCGCCTCGCTGCTCTCGATGACAGCCCCGTAGCAATCCCCGTTCAGCCCGCCCAGCTTGCGGGCAACCGAACGACAGAACAGCAGAGCGAACAAGCACGATCCAGCGATCGCCGCGACGACCTGCCAGCCGCCTGCCAGCCAGCCAGCTGCGAGCAAAGCCACATAGCCGATGACGATCGCCCACAGCGACAATCCGGCGCTGATGCCTTTGCCGATCCCTTTATCCGCCGACAAGTACGGCCAGAACCGAATGGCAAGCAGGACATGGGTCCGCGCCGCTGCGGGAACAAAAACGAGGAGCAGCCCCCAGCCTGGATGTGTCAGCTCTGCCAAAGCGCCCGCCTTGAGCAGCAGTAGCAAAAGCGCCGCCAGCACGCCAAAAGCACCCACGCGGCTGTCCTTCATGATCGCAAGCACTTGTTCTTTTGGCCTGCTGCTGCCCAATCCGTCCGCCAAATCCATCCAGCCGTCGAGATGCAGTCCGCCTGTGATGTACACCCAGACGACGAGCGTCAACACGGCGGCAAGCCACGGACTGAAGAGCGAAAGCCCTGCCTGGTGGACACCCCATAGCAAAATACCTATGACCAGCCCGACAGCCGGATACCAGTTGACGCTTTTTTTCCACGCCTCATCGGATGGGCGCAGCCACGGGACGGGAATCCGCGTAAAAAAGGCAATCGCGTGCCAAAATGCATTCATCCTTTGATCCTCCACGGGATTCCGGCCATTACCGCGTAGACGGCATCCGCCTGCCGTGCACTCTGTTGATTGACATCCCCGAGCACATCGGCGAACCATCTGCCCAGCCGATTCATCGCCACTCCGCCCAAGCCGACCTCGCTGGTGACTGCGATCACTTTTTGCGGGGAGCGGCTGACGAGGGCAAGCCACGCCTCCAGTTCCTGCAAAAGCGCTTCGGTATGCTCCTGGCTGCGCCACTGCGCTTCCTCGACGCTCATCAGCCGATTGCTCACCCATGTCGACAAGCAATCAATCAGCACGACCCCGTAGCCTGATGCAACGCTCTCGTAGTCGCAAAGCCGCTCCCCTACCTCGACGCTTCCCCATTGACTTGGACGGCGCTCTTTGTGCCGCTCGATCCGCTGCTTCATCTCTTCGTCCCAGGCTTGCCCCGTTGCTACGTAAAGAACTCGCTCGCCAGCCTGTTCGGCCAGCTCTTCGGCAAAGCGGCTCTTGCCGGAGCGAACGCCGCCTGTCACCAACACCAGACTCAACGCTTGCCGCCCCTTTCATCCCGCACCTCGCGCAAGACCGCCATCAGGCGAGCATTTTCCGCACTTCCGCGAACCGCGATGCGCGCGTCATGGGCAGTCAGTCCGGGATACATCGCGCAATTGCGGATCAGCACCCCTTTTTTGCCAAGCCATTCTTGCAACTGGGCCGCCGGCAGCTCCCCCGGCGAGCGAACGAGCAAGAAGTTCGCCTCTCCCGGCCACACTTGCCATCCCAGCTCCTTGCCGACGAAGTCGAGCAATTTGGCCCGCTCTTCGGCGATCAGGCTGCGGGTTTTTCGCTCGTACTCCTGCTCCATCAGGCACAGTTCCCCCGCCAAAAGGGCCAGCGCATTCACGCTCCAACTCACTTGCTTTTGCCGCATGTTGGCGATCACGTCTGGATGGGCGATCGCGTATCCCAGACGCAGGCCGGGAATCGCATACATTTTCGTCATCGACCGCATCAAAATGACCCGCGGAAAGCTCTCCAGGCGACTCGCCAGCGTAAACTGCCGTTCTTCCGCCACGAAATCGAGAAAAGCTTCGTCCACGACCAGCCAGGTGCCTGTCTCTGCCGCCCAGTCCGCCATTTGCAACAGCTCCTGCGGCTCGTACAAGATCCCGGTCGGGTTGTTCGGCGAGCCGACAAATACGAGATCAGCCTGTTCAAACAGCTTGTACAGCTCGGCGCGATCCGGCTTGTAGCCGTTCTCTGCTTTTCCGTAGCAACCAATGACACGCGCGCCAAACTGCTCGGAAAGCTCTGCATATTCCGAAAAGCACGGATACACGACGCCGACTGTCTCTGGTTGCAGCCCGAGAATCGCCAAAGCCATCGCTTCCGCCGCTCCATTGGCTGGCAAAAGACATGCTTCCGGCAGTCCGAGACGCTTCGCCAGCGCCTTGCGAAACTCGCGGTGTCCCGGGTCCGGATAGCGCAACACCGCAGACAGCGAATCCAGCAGCATGTCCCTGACCCGTTCCGGCATGCCGAGCGGATTGATATTGGCGCTGAAATCGAGAAACTCTCCAGGCTTTACGCCAAAGCGTTGCGAGGCGGTCAGCAAGTCGCCACCGTGACCATACGTTTCCAGCACGTTCATTAAAATTCTACCCCCAGCACTGCTGGTATTCCTTCGTCATAGTAATGCTTGAGCGGCTTCATTTCTGTCACCAGATCAGCCATGTCCATCACTTCCTGCTTGGCGCTCCGCCCCGTCACGACCAGATGCACATGGCTCGGCCTGTTTTGAATCGCTTCCAAAACATCCGAAAGCGGCAGCACATCGTCAATGGGAAAACGGTCGATCGCCAGCGCGTTGTTCAGCTCGTCCAAAATCACGACGTCATACGCTCCCGAAGACAGCTTTTCCCGGGCAAAAGTCCACGCCTCCTTGAGCGCTTCCCGATGCTCCTCTGGCGTCTTCGTCCACGTAAAGCCTACGCCCTTTTGCACGATCTCGATGCCGAGCTTGTCAAAAATGATTTTCTCTCCATACGTCCGCTCAGGCGACTTGATGAACTGAATCATAATCACCTTTTTCCCCCGCCCGGTCGCCCGTACAGCCAGGCCCACCGCTGCTGTCGTCTTTCCTTTTCCGTCTCCGGTATAGACCAAAAACAGTCCACGTTTATTGCTCACAACGCACACCCCCAGATTGAAGTGAAGACCTTGCTGTCATTTTGACCCTACATACTTTTCAGGGCCCCCGTCAGTTACCTAAAAAAGGATAGTTTTCTCCAGCCCTTTTCAGGTACTTTTCGGGGACCCCATTGTCCAGTCCAAAAAGTGTCAGCGATTGCTTGTCAGGCGCACAAAAAAACGCTTTGTTTTCCAAAATCTAGAAGGAAAACAAAGCGCGGATAGCTGACAAAAACAATCCTCACCTCTTCCTTTGACCCGAAGGAAAACAGTGCATACACCAAAACAGGCAGGTTTCCTGGCTCAAGGATCATCACTCTTCTTCTCCTTCCCGCCTCGTAGTGGGGCAGTGGATGGCGCCGTTGCCAGGAAGAAGAGCTACTCTTTTACAGTGGCGGGACCGCGTTGGCATTTCACCAAACTTCCCTTTTAACCCTGTCTTTCACGAAATAAGCACTCGCAAAAACACAAGGACCTGTTTTCTATCCTATTCAAATGTCGTTCATTCATTTCAATAACACTCACTTGTTTTAATAATAGCAAATGCTACCGTGGATTCAAGCAAAAGCTGCAAATCGGAGAGGGGAAATGGAAAAACACGGAAAATCCGAGGGAGCGATTCTTGCAAACAACGAAAAAAGCCAGCCTGAGCTGACTTTTAAACTTCCCATCATTAACCAGCGAGGAAATCAGCCAAGATCACTTCCATGTCAAACGGGGTAATCCCCTCTTCCATGGAAAAAACCGTGTCTGCTTCCTCCATCCGGTCGGTAATCGTCCCTCTCGCCTGTGCGTGCAGGGTGAACAGCTCGTGCAAGGTCGGTTTCACAAGTGTCGTCAGCGCGCGGCCCATCCATTCGATGCCGCCGCCATTTGCCTCTACGTTGTTGACAAAGCGCGGATGCGAACGCAGCGCGATGTCCGTCCAAATGACTTTTCGCTCTGCCAGATCGAGAATGACCGGGAGGCAGATCGTCGAACGGGCAGCGATGTCGGCTTTATCCTGAACTGTCAACGGTTCAAAAACTTCGCCGGACTCGGGCTGACTGCGGATCATCCAGCCTGCGAAGCACTCCGGCAAATCGCAATACGGCTGGCTCGTAAACGAGTTCAGTGACATCACGACATAGCGCCCGCCGTATCGAAGCACTGACTCGATATCGACATCGATGAACTCGCACGCTCCGTTCGGCGCCTGTACGACATCGCCGCTATGGCAGGCGCGATACTTCGCGGACCGCAAATTGGTGTAGGACACATGCTCCATGTACGTCCACTTCTCGTCATACAGGACAGCGGACAAATCGATATCTACCCGCCCGGTAGGGACATCGTTGACGATCCCTTCCTTCCACCAGGTGAAAAAGCGGATCGTGCTCCCCTCGGGGATCGGCAGTCTGGAGCCGCGCGCTATCGTGCGCAACGCCTTGCTTGCCGATCTTTGGGAAAAAGGCACCAGTTGCTCGTGCAATTGCGGGTCGATATAAACTTTTCCGAGAGTAGGCAAGGCAGAAAAGCGCCGAATCAATACCTCGCGACATATCCCGGCTGCACGCGCGCGCTGTTCATCCGCCAGCTGCGGAAGCATATTGGGGATCGCCTGTACTTTTGCCACTTCTCCTTTTGGAAAGAACGTTCGCCACTCACCGTATCGCTCCCGCTTGTCAAAGTGATTCATCACCTGCAAAAGGACGGGGGTCGATACAGAAGTCGCTATCTGCTCAAAGGAGCGCAACACCTGATCGCCCGCTTCCGTCAAGCGGAGCATGTGATCCAGCCGTCGGGCAAATTCACCTGGCCGTTGCATCAGCAATCTGGTCGCTTCTTTTATATCGCACGCCAGGATCGCCAGCTCGACCTGACTGTTGAAAGTCTCGATGCGCCGATTGTTGCGCAAAATATCAAACGCTTCCGCTGCCCGCGGATAACGGTCTTTGTATTCAAAAGGATGCAAAATCTCCCCGAGGCGAATCCAGCGGTTTTTATAGCGCTGCATGTCTTCCGCCAGGTTCGGGCTTGCTTCCAGCAATCGAAGCAACAGCCTGCGCTCGGCCCGTCTGAACTTGCGAAACTTCGCAGGGGCAGCCAGGCTGACATCCCCGTCGGACAGAGCCGTCGCCAGTCGCAGAACATCTGTTGACGTCTTGCAATACTTCGCAAAAAAGTCAGGCGGCATTTTGTCGGCCCGAAGCAACACGCTCGCCACGACAGCGGCATTTTCCTTGTGCGGGATTTCCGGCGGCAAAGCTTCCGCAATCCCTTTGCAACCGTGAATCAAGCCTTTCAAGTCTTCCTTGTCCTGAGCGGAGAGCGAGCTGTTCGCCCGCAGCATGTTCATGCCTATTTGCAGCAGCTCTTCGTCCGTTCCCAGTTGAATCACTTTCAAACGGGATTCTTTCAGGAGCGGCAGCCGCTTTTTCACTTCATGCACGGGAAGCTGCCACGTCAAGTAATGGATAATCGCCTGGAGGTACAGTTCCCCGTCGCTCGCTTCCATGACCTGGCGCGGGAAATTCGGATAAAAAGGCTTGAAGCGCCTGGAGGCACCGACCATGTCTTTTAAAACTCTCACTACCTCCGAGTAGAGCGGGAAAAATTCCGCTTCGGACAGCGTGCGGATTCGCTCGATCAGCTCCAGGGAAAACGTGTAGCCCAAGCTCTCCATATTGCGCAAGGCCGCAGCCAAGTAAGAGACAGGCAATTCATGCTGTCCCGCTTTCACAATCAGTTTGTTTTTCCGGCGAAGGTAGATTTGATTTTTCATCGGCAGCAATAAAAAAAATCAGGAAAGCAGTACCCCTAATATCCAAGTTGAGTAGAAGGAAGGTGTACAATAGCCTGATTTTTTTGTTCCTTTTGTCATTTTTATACATATTATCCTGTTTGCCATAGGTTGTAAAGGCTCTCCCGAAAAATAGGAGTTTCTTCACAGTCGGTCTGTTTGGCCTTGCATCCTTTCGATCAGGCACTGGAAAACAACCCCATAGTACAATAAGACAGCACCTGCCTGAAATGAAAAACATTGAGGACATGACAGATGAAAAAAATTCAGCAAATCATGGCGCTGGCTGTACTGCAAAGCGCTGTTTCCTTCGGCACTCCTGTCTGCGCACAGCCCGTCGACGTCACGGTAAACGGGCAAGCTGTCGCCTTTCCCGACGTCCAGCCGTATGTAGACGCACGCTCGCAACGTACGCTGGTGCCCGTCAGATTCGTGGCTGAAAAGCTCGGGCTGCGCACGCAATGGGATGCAAAAACCGGACAGGTTACGCTGCAAAACGCGACAACCACGATCAGGCTGACGGTCGGTCAAAGCATTGCGCACGTGAACGGCAAGCAAGTCCAGCTGGATACGGCGGCTGCGCTCCGCAATGGCCGGACAATGGTGCCGCTCCGTTTTATCAGCGAATCATTTGACGCCCGGATCGATTGGAACGCCGAGCGCAATCTGATTGTTATCGCGACAGCCGCTCCAAAGCAGCACAGCACGTGGCTGTGGGATGCGTCCTTGCTTTTGAGCGGTCAGGAACAGGAGCGAATGATTGAATTTGCCGCGGAACAGCAAGTGACGAGCATTTACTTGCAAATCGACAAGGACATTCCGCAAGCTGTATACCAATCGTTCATGCAAAAAGCGCAAAAAAGGCAAATCAAAGTAGAAGCATTGAACGGCCGCCCCGGATGGGCTTTTCCTTCCGGCCACAGCCAGATCGAGGCTTTTATCGACTGGGTCGAAGCCTACAATGCGGCTGTCGCCCCTGAGGAGAGGTTTTCCGGGCTGCATTTTGACATTGAACCGTACGTGCTTCCCGAATGGAAAAGCGATCAGACACGGGTCGTCAGCAACTGGATGGACAGCATACGCCTGATCGAGCGCAGAACAAAAGCGAACGGTCTGCGGCTTACGCTGGACATTCCTTTTTGGCTGCATCAGGTCAAGGTTCCCGACACCCGCTACAGTTTGAGTGCGTGGATGCTGGAAAAAGCCGATGCGGTGGTCATCATGGATTACCGCAACTCCGCTTTGGGCAATGACGGAATCATCGCCAATGCCCAGCCGATTTTGCGGGAAGCGGGCACATTGGGCAAGCAGGTCATCGTCGGAATCGAAACCGCCCCCAGCGCGGAAGGTGCCCATACGACTTTTCATTCGCTGCCGACACATGTGCTGAAAACAGAGCTTCAGCTCGCCAAGGAAAAGCTCGCTCAGCACGCAAGCTACGCAGGCTTTGCCATTCATGACTACAACCACTGGACGAAACTAAAGCAAGACAGCTTCTGAGTGTCCGGGCTGCTCGGGCTCGGGATACGGGAACAAATCCGCTACCCGCACGCTCTGGCCGCTTTCATTCGTGTAGACGACATGCTCGCGCGTAAAATCACGCGGGCTTTCCAGTCCACAGGCTGCGGCGAGCGAAAACAAGCCTTCGCGCAACTGCAAAATGTAGTTCATGACCCGCCACTGCTTTTCTTCCGGGGCGAGCGCCTCCTGGTATTTGGCGTCCGTGGTCGTAATTCCGGTCGGACACTTGCCTGTATGGCATTGCATCGCCATGATGCAGCCGTTCGCCATCATGAAGCCGCGCGCGGAGTTGACAGCGTCCGCCCCTAAGGCGAGAGCAATCGCCACTTTGTCAGGCGTGATCAGCTTGCCGGACGCAAAAATTTTGAAGCGGTCACGCACGCCGAATGTCCGCGCCACATCGTCGAGGATGAGCAGCGCAGGATAGAGCGGCAGCCCCATCCCGTCCGCCATCGCTTTGAAAGTCGCGCCAGAACCTCCCTCCGAGCCGTCAACCGTAATGAAATCGGGGTAAATATCCAGCTCGGTCATTTTGGCGAACAGCGGCTCCAGCCTTTTGGCGTCACCGACGACGATTTTAATTCCCACTGGTTTTCCGCCCGCTTCCTGCAACGTGCCGACAAACCGGAGAGCTTCCTCTGGTTTGGTCAGAAACGCAAAACGGTTGGGGGAATTGACCGTTTTGCCCACAGGCACCAGCCGCGCTGCCGCCACCTTTTCTGTCACCTTGGAGCCTTCGAGATGGCCGCCCCGTATTTTTGCCCCTTGATGAAATTTCAGTTCAAACGCTTTGATCGCAGGCTGACTCGCCTTGCGCTTGTATTCCTCGATCGAGAATCGCCCTTCGTCATCGCGGTATCCGAACATGCCTGGCCCGATCTGTGCGACGATATCCGCGCCTGTAGCGAGGTGGACTTCCGCCACGCCCCCTTCTCCTGTGTTGATCCAGGAGCCGCCCGCCATTTTGGCTCCGCTTCCCGTAGACAAAATGTAGTTTTCTCCGACCGCCCCGTACGATGTGGCAGATGCCCCGAACATGCCTTTGAGCCGCCACGGGTGTTCGCGGCGCTCTCCCACGACAATCGCATCCTGATCAGCCAGCAGCCACGGCTTCACTTGTTCCTCGATGAACTTTTCCTGGCGAGTGAACAGGCCCTCATCTGTAATCACGTACTTTTTGCCCACAAGCACTTGCTCGTTGTCTACCCGCAGCTCGCTCGTCAGCTTGGGAAACATGGCGTTGGACAAGTAAAAGCCCGGCTTTTCGTAATCTCGTCTGCCGCCAAACGAGATGAGATCCGTGCGGTATTTCGCCGCGTAGACCAACCCGACGAAATCAGCGCGGGAAAACGGTCTGCCGTCTGTGTCGTTGTCAAACCAGTATTGGCGAAATTCCGGCCCGAGCTTTTCCAGCAAATAGCGCACCCAGCCCAAAAACGGGTGCGAGCGGATAATCGAATGCTTCGGCTGTTTGGACAAGGCGTACATATATCCGAAAAAGACAAGCGGCGGCAGTACCACCACCACGAGCACTATGATCAAAAGTATCGACTGCATCTTGTTTCCCCTCCGGCATTGAGCATCTTCGTTCATTAGGATGCTACCTGATCCTTCCTCTCATACAGTACGGCGGTTTAGGGCAATTCCGCTCCTGTTTTTGTGCAAAATATTATTTAAAGTAACTTTCAAATGATATTGATTATAAATATCATTCATGATAATTTGATAGCAGAACCATACATCATGCCTACAGAAACGAGGAGATTCTCGATGAGCGCACGCATTGGACTTCCCGCACCCGATTTTACGATGGACACCGTGACGTTTGACAACGGCTTCCCTGTTCCGAAAAGCTTGGTCGATTACCGCGGCAAGTGGCTGCTGCTATTTTTTTATCCATTTGATTTTTCCAAAGTATGCCCGACCGAAATTCTCAGTCTCAATCGCCGAATTGACGAGTTCCGTGAGCTGAACGTCGAAGTGCTCGGCGTCAGCGGAGACAGTGTGCATACGCACAAAGCCTGGATGAGAGCAAGCGACGGAATCGGGCCGCTGTCGTTCCCGCTGGCTTCTGATTACAGCAAAGAAGCGACCAACAGCTACGGCGTGCTCGATGAAGCGACCAAAGCACCCCTGCGGGCGAGCTTCATCATTGACCCGGAAGGCATCTTGCAGTATGCGGTTGTCTCCAACTCCAAAGTGGGCCGAAGCGTAGATGAGACATTGCGGGTCATTGAAGCTTTGCAATCCGGCGGCCTGTGTCCGATGGACTGGAAGCCAGGGCAAAAAACGATCTCTTAACAGGCATACAGCAACTGACAGGCAACGAAAAACCTCGACCGAATGAGCTGGTTGACAGCTCCGGTCGAGGTTTCTTTTTGGCGAACAAACAGCCTAATCGTACTTCTCGTCGTCCACGCGTATTTGCCCGTCCACGATCAGCTCCAGCTCCGTTTCGAAGTTCAGCACGATTTCGCCCGGCATCTGGTCGGCGACCTCTGCCAAATCGGGAAGCAGCAGCGCGTCTTCCAGCGATTCGGGCTTTGCTGGCAGCTCATTGAACCAGCCGCGAATCGCATCCATCAGCTTGTAAAACGACGCCTCGAACTGGTTGGCGTCATCTTCGGCGTCATCCTCATGGCTTCTTTTCATCCGCTCCCACGCATCCAGCGTCTGGCGCAGTGCTTTTTCGATCGTCGCGTCCATGCTCCGCCCTCCTTTTCGCTCCTGTATTCTTCCTAGCTAGTATGACCGCTTTCGCTGCCCTTTTCCAGCCTTTCCGGCACCTCCGCTTTCGGATGAAGTCCCTTCCATTTTTTATAATCGTTGCGATTTTTGACACCTTTTATAGCCCGTTTGAGTCATACGCAAATGAATCGGGACTGCTATCCTAGTCTTAGCTGGCAGCCCCTTCCCTCAGGAGGAATTATCGAGAGCTCTCATTACAAAGGGGGGAACGTACCCTGACTCGTACTAGGAACAAAAAAATGGCGCTTCGCCAACTGCTGTCTGCTTCCCTGGCAATCGCGCTTGTCATGCCTGCTGCCCTCACAGCGCTGGCGGAAGAGTCCGCAGACTCCTTGCAAGCACAGATCGACCGGGCGGCATCAGGCGAAACTATCACGATACCGGAAGGCAAATACGAAGGGCCGATTCGCATTACGAAGCCGCTCAAACTGGTGGCAGACGGAGACGTCAAGCTGACCAACCCGAGCGAGGAAGCTGCCTTGATCATCGCGGCAGACGACGTTACCTTGCAAGGCATTACGGTGGTGGACAGGAGAATCAACAGCGAGGACGCCTCGATTATCGTCAAGGGCAACCGCAATCTGCTGGAAAAAGTCACCGTGGATACGATGGGAACAGGAGTTCAGTTGCGAGGGGCCAACTCCAATACGCTGCACAAAGTTTTCGTCATCGGCAAGGTAAAAGACAGGGGCAGTACGAGTGATGCCGGCCACGATCACAGCGCTCATCTGTCCAAAAGCCAAAGCAAGCCAAAGGTGACGGTTCAGGCTCAAAAAGGAAACGGCATCGACCTGTACGACTCGAATGACAATCGGCTGACCGACAATCAGGTGACGAACGTCTTTGACGGAATCTACCTGGAGAAAAGCAGCGGCAATCAACTGGAGCAAAACTGGGTGGAAAAGTCGCGCTACGGCTATCACCTGATGGGCACCACGAATACAACTTTGAAAAACAATACCGGCAGCGAAAATGTGACGGGCGCCATGCTGATGGAAACAAGCGAAGCCACAGTCATCGGGAACCAATTTTTGAAGCAGCAGAAAAACCCGAACTCCCAAGGCATTTTGCTGTACGATGTGCAAAATTCGCTCATCACGGACAACCGCATCGAAGGGAACCGGGTCGGACTGTACCTGGAGCGCTCGACCGGGATTACCGTCAAAGGCAATCAGCTGGCGCTCAATTTCGTCGGGATGCAGCTCACGTCCTCTTCGCAAAACACGTGGACGAACAACCAGTTCATCTCCAATGTCATCGCGGCGCAAGCCCAGGACAGCGCCACTGACAACATAAACGGCAACTATTGGGACAACTTGCTCGGTCTTGACGTAGACGGCGATCATATCAGCGATCTGCCGTACGAAATGAACCCGTTTTACCTCGGCCTGACTGACGCCGTTCCCGCCTATCAGCTGTTTTTCCAGTCGCCGGGCTTCGTGTTTCTGGAAAATTTGTTCACAAACGGCGCAGGCAGTCCGATTCGGGACAACTCGCCGCTGATGCCGACATCCGCTGTCTTGGCAGCCGATGCCCAAACGACCAGCGGCTGGGGTGCTGGCATACTTGGCCTCATTCTTTTACTGGGAAGCTGTACATTCATATACGTAGGAGTGAAGAAATCATGATGAAATTGAAAAAATGGGTAACCACACTGGGAGCAATCGCAGGAATCAGCCTGCTCATGGTCGGCTGCGGAAAAGAAGAAGCACAGCCTGTAGACATCGCGGAAGGCGTAGACAAATGTGACCTCTGCCACATGCACGTGCCGAACGACCACAACGCAACAGAAATCATTTTGAAAGACGGCAAAGCGCTGAAGTTCGACGATATCGGCTGCTTGCATGAATGGACGAAAGAACACGGAACAGACGAAGTCGCCATGCAATACGTTCGCGACTACTATACGGCAGAGTGGACAAAAGCCGATACGGCAACTTTTGCCTACGACAAAGAATTTAAAACGCCAATGAGCTACGGCATCTACTCGTTTAAAGACAAAGCGGAAGCGGACAAATTCGTGGCGGAACAAAAGAAAGGCGTCGTCATGAACGCGGAAGGTCTGAAAAGCCACACGTGGGAACGCAGCATGAGCGAACACATGAAAAAAGACGGACATTCTTCGGGCGGACATCAATCGGGCGGTACGGAGAGCACTCCTGCCCCAGCACACGGCAATGGCACAAGCACGCCAACGACTACACACCACTAATACCACGAATAGAGGAAGTGGCGAGCCTTGCACATCAATCTGATTGCGAAAAGGGAAGTGAAGGTAGGTTTCCGCAATCCATGGGCCTACTCTTTCATGGCTCTGTTTTCCCTGTTTAGCCTGGGGCTGCTGGTGATCCAGTCGCAGTCCTACATGAAAGGCTACACGTATACGACAGGCACCATGCTCAATCTGATTTTGTATTTGCTGCCGCTGATGACGATGCTCCTCTCCTCTTTCTCCCTGACTGCGGAGAAAGAGGAAGGTAGCTGGCAACTGCTCTCGACCTACGCGATGACGACCTCGTCGTTTCTCATCGGCAAATACGTCGGCCAGGCGCTCGTCCTGATTGCCATCGTCAGCTTTGGCTACGGCATCTCCGGGGTGGCTGGACTTTTGCTCGGCAAAAGCTTTGCCTTTTCCACCCTGCTGTTCCTGCTCGTCTTCTCGATTTGTCTGATCCTTTTATTTTTAGGAATCGCCATGCTGATTGGCGCGCTGTGCCGGAATCGCTGGCAAGCTTTGACCATGGGCGTCAGCATCTGGTTTTTCTACATCTTGGCCTGGCCGACGCTGTTGATTTCCTTGCTCAGCTTCGTGCCGTACACATGGATCAAGCCCTTGCTGCAAATCGTGACTTTTTTCAATCCAGCTGAATTTGTCCGCGTCTATTCTGTGACCCGGCTTGGCGGCGGTGCCATTTTCGGGCCGGAATACTACAAGTGGATTTACTGGATCGACTCGGCGCTCGGCGACGTTTGCTTCGTCGCACTCTGTCTGCTGTGGATTAGCGCTACGCTGTTTATCGCTACCCGGGCATGGGAAAGGAGATAATACGATGCAAACATTCGGTCTTACCGTCGATCAGGTAAGCAAGACGATCAACGACAAAACGATTGTCCATCCTTTCAGCCTGCGCATCGAGCCTGGCGAAGTGGTCGCTCTGTGCGGCGGAAACGGAGCGGGAAAAAGCACGATCCTGCGCATGCTGGTAGGCATTCTCCGTCCCACTACAGGCACGATTCAGCTCAACGGCATGAGCTGGGAGGAGCAGCGCGTCGACTATTTGCAGCAGATTGGCTACATGCCCGACCATTTCTCCTTCACGGCTGGTCTGACTGCACGCGAGACATTGGAGTTTTACGCAGCGTTGCGCAATCGGACCGCAGAAGATGCCGACCGGATGCTGAAAGCCGTCGGTCTGCACGATGCCCGCAACAAGCGCGTTTCGCACTTTTCCAAAGGCATGCAGCAACGTCTGCTGTTCGCCCAGGCGATCCTGGCAAAACCGGCCTTGGTCGTCCTGGACGAGCCGACAAACGGCCTCGACCCTTACTGGATGGACGCCTTCGTCGATCTCGTGCGCGAGCTGCGCCTGGCAGGACAGTCGGTCATCTTCTCCACTCACCAGCTTCAAGTAGCTGACGCCGTGGCTGACCGCGCGATTTTCCTCATGAACGGACAAATCGTCCGCGACGACACGATTGATCAGTACCAGGAGCAGTACGGCAATGTCGGACTGTACGGTGCGTTCGCGGAGCTGGTGTCTCGGGCGCATGCATAGCCAAAGAAGAACATACAGTCAGACATGATAGTGACACCGCTGTTCATTCGCAGCTATCGTCCAAACGCAAGAAGCCAGTCAACGGTTGATCCCGCCGACTGGCTTCTTTTTTTCAGGCTAAGCTTTAACATGCGATAACAGTTGCGAATAATCATCGTACGATAGCTGACTTCCATCCCCATAATGCTTTCGTTCTGCCTCGACAAGTCTCTCTTGCGGATTGTCAGCGGTAGCAGCCCACTCCCTTATATAATTCCTTAACCGATCGGAAAACTGCAATCCGCGTGTCTTGTGAATCTTCCAAGCGCGAACAACATTAACCTCTGGAGTAGGGTTTTTCCATACGACCTCATCATCAAGCAAAATATCAAGCACTCTGCTATTTATCGCTTCCATGAAATAAGTGCAATCAAGGTTCTGCCATTGCAAATGAAAACTTACTGCATCGAAATTGAAAAAGACCCCTTTAGATATATTCTCAAAGTTCGGCGCTAATAAGCGTTCGCGAAAAGCCCAATTGCTTTGGATTCCCCATATGTCGAATTCAATGCCGTCAACCTTAAGCTTATATCCCCCGAACCGATTTTGTTTATAGGAAAAGCTGGAAAAAGCTTCTGCAAACCTCGTATCGGGAGCATCCACAATTATGTCATAATCCCGTGGTGTTCTGCTCTCAGCCAGATCCCGTACAGCCCCACCAATCAAAATCAAATTACCGTAGGAGCTAAGGTCATGTAGCAAGCGGTCTACTTGTGGGCTGACTTCTCTTAACAGTTCAATCCTTTTTAGGATCATGCCTGTCTGATTGTAGTCTTCGTGAGCGCATCTCCATGCACTGCCCATAAGTAGCCCTCCTTACAATTTGATGCCTGATAGCTTTTGATACAATTCTAACGCATAAGTGTCAGTCATGCCACAAACAAAATCCGTCACTAGCAATAACCGATCATACAAACTTGGCTGTTTATCAACTTGCAGCGAAAAGGGGTAGCGCTGCATGAGATAGCGATAATTATCAGAGATCAGCATGAAATTCTTGCCTTTTTCGGAGTAGGCAAATTCATCATTGATTTTGAAAATATTCTTCTCCAGTTCAGCTAGCTGGTAGATGCTATCTGTACTCACTGAGCAAACGAATATTTCCAGCAATCCGCGAATCACCTTTCCCCCTACCAACTCGCGTGTAATAATGTCCCGATTCGGAAAAATATAATTCTCTGCAAGCGCTCGGAAAGCTTCCCGAACCTTCGCTGCTGACGAATTTTCCAAAATCTCCTCATCAAAGTCGCCGTTCAAGATGCGGTCATGCAATTTGAGGAAGCTTTCCACTACTCCATGAATCATGGCTCCCTGCGCCTTAATCCGCAGCTTTTGCACCGCATTGTCTAAACGGTCTGAACGCCGCTCCTCTGTATTTTGTTTAAAGTCACTTACAAAGGAATCGAGAAGCTTTCTATCGTCTTCTGTTTTGAAAAATTCTGCGAACACATCTGTAATGATCGAATAGTCCAATACTTTCTTTTTGCACCCATCTTCAATATCCGCTGCTGAGTAGGCAATATCATCGGCCGCCTCCAACAAAAACGTGACAGGATGGCGTTTATCCATAATTCCGGTATATTGGCGAACTAGCTCAAAACGTTCCTGCTCCGAAGTCATGTATCCAAATTTTTTGTAAGAAACGCCGAGATCTTGTGCTTTGCGCTCTGCTCTGCTTTTGTTCCCTTCCAACGAAGAACGGGGATATTTCAAAATGCTTGCCAAAGAAGCGGCGCTTAGATTGTAGCTATATTCATCCACTAATCCATTCAGCTTGGTCAACAGGCGGAACGATTGCGCATTTCCTTCAAAGTGTTCAAAATCAGCCTGCATCTGCTTTGCATACTGCGAATTCCCCTCAGCCAGTTGCCTGAGATTTTTTTCGTTTTCAAACCAATCCCGAAAGAAAGTTTGAATCGCTGCTTCCCCAAAATGACCAAATGGCGGATTACCCAAATCATGCACAAGACCAGCAACGGCCAATAGCGCGCTCAGTTTTCCAACAGACTCCTCTTTAAATGCCTGCGGTTTTCGTTTCGAAAGATACTTTTCCACACTGATGCCCAGTGATCGACCAATTGTCGCCACTTCATGAGAATGCGTTAAGCGAGTGCGCACAAAGTCACTGTTATCAAGAGGGAAAACTTGCGCTTTATCTTGTAATCTGCGAACTGCTGAGCTAATAATCAATCGGCTATAATCATCATCAAAGTCATTTCGCAAATCGTATTCATTATCCTTTGTGCGATCTTTTACCTGTCGATCTCGCAAGCGAACTCCGCTCAATAGTTGTTCCCACTGCATTAATGTGCTGTTCTGCATCTACTCATCCCTCCCTTCTCTATTTTACTACACAAAAACGCATTATTTGGTATTTTTGTCTCTTTATACAAACAAAAAATATTACTTTTTTCCTAAAAACCAACTAGAGTTACCTACTCTTCCGTTCGTTTGTTCTTATCCTCGCTTACTCAAATCGCCTTCGCTTCCATATAAAAAACAGATAAAAACTTTTTCACGCTGATGCGGCATTTTGTCGTCTTTTCTCCGGCTTCCAGCTCCTGCATCCGTTGGCGAATTTCCTGGAAGTCAAACAAGCGCGGGGCAAAATGCTCAAAAGTCGGGTTCGCGTAATCCGTCAAACCGAGCGAGGACAAATGCGTAAACGCTTGCAGCACCATGCGGCGAATCCGCTGCTCCATCGCCCGTACCTCTTTGGTCAACGCCTGCTCGTCGAGGCTGCCGTGCAACTTGAGCAAAATTTGCGTGTACAGCTCCTTCAGCTGCAAATCCCGCAGTTTGTCCACTTCCCGATCGTTTTGCGCAAGCCAGCCCATGATGACGAGCAAATCGTGCGCCCCCGCCTCGCTTGCGATCCCGAGCTGCAACAACAGCTGTCTCGCTTTTTGCGCCAAGCCCTCCTCGTCGGAGGAATGAGCTTTCAGCCCGCCCGTCGGCTGCTCTTTTCCTTTGACATCAAGAATTTGCAACGACTTGCGGATAGATTGCAAAGAGGCTTCCAGCGTCAAGTAATCAGACACCCTTTTGAGCACTGCGATGACCTCCAGGCGGTTGATCGGCTTCTGGATAAACGTATCAATCCCCTGCAAATAAGCCTCTCCGATCATCTCCTTGTTCTCCACCTGAGAAACCATGATGAACCGGCCCGCGAACCCTTCCGCTTGCAACTTCTTGATCGTCTGGATGCCATCCAGCCCAGGCATGAGCAAATCGATCAGGACGACATCTACTCCGTAAAGCTGATCGATGGAGACACAGTTGCCATCGCTTGCCTGGCCGACGATCTCGCCCAGGCCGCTGTCCGCTATGATTCGCTCCAGCATGCGCCGCACTACGGCATCGTCTTCAATCAAAAAGAAACGTATCATCGGTTATCCTCCCTCCCCTCTCAGCAATTGATGAGTCGGAATCCGCACTTCAAAATGAGTCCACTCTCCCAGATCGCGCAAAATGTGCAACTGTCCCTGCAAGCTCTGCACGATGCCTCTAGCATGTGTCAGGCCAATCCCGGTGGATGCGTTGCCCTGCGCGTCGTATTTCGTCGTATAGCCCGGTTCAAACACCCACTCCCGTTCATCCTGCGAGATTCCCGGCCCGGTGTCCAGCACCTGAAAGACGATTTGCCGCCCTTCCAGTCTGACGTTCAATTCAATTTTACCCGATCCGTCGATTGCTTCTACGGCATTCGCCACCAAATTGTTCAGCACAGACAACAGCGCATAAATTTGATTGGTCGCCAGGCTGACCTGACAGCTCCAGGCAAATTCGATTTCTTTTCCGAGCATCTCCGCATACTTCTGATTCGCTCGCATCACCAGCTCGCACAATTCGCCGACAGGCATCTGGGGAGCCAGTCCCTCCTGATTGATCAGCTTGGAAATACCTGCGAGAATGCGCTGCGAGTCTTTTTTTACCTCGTGCACATGCTCGGCAATCGTCAAAGCCGTAGGAGATTCGGCATGCTGCGACGTCAGCAGCCGCCTGTACAACCGATAGCTTTCACGGGTGATGTCCTCCAGTTGCGTCATCGATTTGCGCAAGTAAAACGCCTCTTCGTAAAGCTCAGTATTGATCATCCGCAGCCGTTCCAGCTCTTGCTGGCGCACCTCGCCAACCGCCCGAATTTGCCGGATCGAGACGCTGTTGTACAGACCGACAGCGAAAAAGCTGCGCAATACGCCGAAGAACAAGAGCATGAAAAAGCCTTGCCACGTAAGCGGCGGAAAACCGTTCAAAAACTCGCGCACCTGCAATTCGACCAGATTGGAAGCAAAGTCGACAGAAGCTCCGATCAGCCCCATTTTCAGCGGAAATTCCACGTAGTTTCTTGCCCGCAGCACCCGGAACAAAATGGCAAAGCTGAAATAGTAAAACGCAGAGGGAAGGTGATCATACACGCTTTCCAGCCACGGGCCATAGCCCATGAGCATGTCCATGCCGACCCGAAAGCCGAGGATGAACGTCCCGGTTAAAAAGCCTGTCGTGATCACAGGTACGGAAGAAAACCAGAGCAGACCGAAAGAAAAAGCAGCAATCCCCAGCGAGAAGCGAAACGATCCTCCAAGCGGATTGACCTTCATCTCTCCGAAAAAGGCCGTTGCCAGCATAATAATCATGAGGACCAACAGGCGCTCGCGCATAGATTCCCCCCTTTCCTACGCAAAAAGATCTCCCATTCCTATTTTACTAAGAACTGGAGATCCGAACAGATGCTTTTGCATCAGGCGTGTTTGTTTTCAAGTCGTTTGGACACGATCGACAAGGCGTAATTGACGACGAAGTACATGACCGCTACCAGCAGGAAGGTCGGGATCACGTAGTTGACGTTGCGCCCGTTGATGATTTGCGCGTGGTTCATCAGCTCTGGCAGGGCGATTACGACGGCGAGCGACGTGTCTTTCAGCAGCGAGATGAACTGGCTGACGATCGGCGGAACCATTCTTCGCAAAGCTTGCGGCAAAATGATGTGCCACAGCGTTTGCACGTAGGTAAGGCCCGATGAACGCGCAGCCTCAATTTGCCCTTTTTCCACCGATTTTAAACCGCTGCGCACGATCTCCGAGAGCATCGCCGCTTCAAAGATGACCAGTGCAAGGACAGCTGCATAAAACTTGTCGAGCTTGATGCCGACTTCCGGCAAAGCAAAGTACGTGAAAAATATAATCAACAAGAGCGGCAGGTTGCGGATCAGCTCGACGACTGTAGCCAGAGCTTGGGAAACACCGGGAATATTGGCGTAGCGCAGAACCCCGACGACGATCGCGATAGCAAAGCTGAACACAATCGCTAAAAAGGCAACTTGCAAAGTAAGCCAGAAACCTTCGAGCAGGAAGGTCAAATGACTGGGCGCGTATGCTCCGATAAAGTCCATGTTTTCCCCTCCCTTAGCGGCTTCCAGCCAAGCGTCGCTCCCAATAGCTGACGAGCATGCTCAACGGAAGTGTCAAAATCAAATAAAAGATAGCGACAAAAATGTAAACGTCAAACGTCACGAATGTGTCGGCAGAAATCAAATCCCCGAAGTACATCAAATCAAGACCCGCGATAACGCCAAGCACCGAGGAATTTTTCACCAGGTTGATAAACTGGTTGCCCATCGGCGGGATGACGACCTTGATCGCTTGCGGCAAAATGATGTAGCGCATCGCCTGTCCGTACGTAAGTCCCGAGGAACGGGCTGCTTCCATTTGCCCTTTTGGTACAGCCAAAATTCCGGCGCGGATAGTCTCCGCAATGAATGCTGCGGTGTACACGGTCAGTCCAAGCGTCCCGGCTACGAATGGCGCCAGCAAAATCCCCATGGCAGGCAGACCGACAAAGAACAGAAACACGACGAGAATCAGCGGAATGTTGCGGACGAACTCCACGTAAGCCGTTCCGATCCAATTGAGCGGGCGAATCGGCGAAATCCGAAAAATCGCAAAAAGCGTTCCCAAAACAAAGCTCCCGACGAGAGCGAGCAGGCTGGCTTGCACCGTGTTCCAGAAGCCTTCGAGGTACATATCCCAATGATCAAACAAGATGGAAAAATCGATCATAGCTGTAGCGATCCCCCTAGTCGTAAGAAAATAAGGGAATGAGCGGCGAAGTGAACCGCTCATCCGTCATGGAGTAGAACCGCTTATTTTTTTGGTTTTTCCCCGATCCATTTTTCATAAATCTTGTCGTATTCGCCGTTTTCCTTCATTTCTTTCAGCAGGTCGTTGACGGCTTTGACAAACTCGGCGTCGCCTTTGTTGATCGCGATACCGTACGGCTCTTCGGTGAACGTTTCTTCTGTTACACGGTAGTTCGGATCTTGCTTCGCCATTCCGTACAGGAGAGCGTTATCGGTAGTGAGCGCATCGCCTTGTCCAGCCTTGAGCGCTGTGAAGGCTTCTGCGTAGTTTTCAAATTCGAGCACTTCTACATCAGGCGCGCTGGCGCGAATGTTTTTCGCAGAAGTGGAGCCTTTGGCTGTCAGCACTTTCATCCCTTTTTGCAGGTCTTTGAGTCCGTTGATCGGGCTGTCTTTTTTCACGAGCAAAGACTGTCCAGCCAGGAAGTACACATCGGAGAAGTCTACTTCTTTTTTGCGGTCCTCGGTAATGGTCATCGTCGCGATAATTGCGTCAATTTCCCCGTTTTTCAGCATCGGGATGCGCGTTTTGGAGGTTACTTCCTTCAGCTCGATTTTGTTTTCGTCGCCGAGCACTTTTTTCGCAATCGCTTTGGCGATATCGATGTCGAAGCCTTCTACGTTGCCGGACGCCGGATCTTTCAAACCGAACAGGTTCAGGTCGTACTTGACGCCGACGACAAACTTGTCTCTTTCTTTGATTTTTGCCAATGTTCCGGTACCAGCTGCCGCACCAGCGCCAGTCGAAGCGGTTCCTCCCTCCGACTTGGCCCCGCCACAGCCTGCCAAAGCAGTTGCGCTAAGCATCAAGACAAGACCCATTCCCGCAATTTTTTTCCAGACGTTTTTTGTTTTCATTTGATTACCCCTCATCTCTTTTTATGTGAATGGCTAGTGATTCAAAATTCGGCTCAGGAACAGACGCGCACGCTCTTCACGCGGACTTGCGAAAAATTCCTGCGGTGTCGCTTCTTCCAAAATCGTTCCCTGGTCCATGAACACGATGCGATCGGCCACCTCGCGGGCAAAGCCCATTTCGTGCGTGACAACGACCATCGTCATCCCTTCTTTTGCAAGCGTCTTCATGACGTCCAGCACTTCCCCGATCGTCTCGGGATCGAGCGCTGAGGTCGGCTCGTCGAACAGCATGATTTTCGGACGCATCGCCAGTCCACGGGCAATCGCTACGCGCTGCTGCTGCCCACCGGAGAGCTGGGTCGGGAATTTTTCCGCCTTTTCCGGAATCCCTACCTTCTCCAAGTAATAGAGCGCCGTTTCTTCTGCTTCCTGTTTGGAGACACCCAATACTTTGATCGGCGCAAGCGTGATGTTTTCCAGAACAGTCTTGTGCGGATACAGGTTGAAGTGCTGGAACACCATGCCGATATCGCGGCGCAGCTTGTTGATGTCGGTATTTTTGTCGTTTACTTTTACGCCGTCCACCAAAAGCTCTCCGCTTGTAACCGTTTCCAATCTGTTGATGCAACGAACCATCGTACTCTTCCCCGAACCGGACGGTCCGATGACGACGACAACCTCTCCCTGGTTGATATGCAGGTCGATGTTTTTCAGGACGTGGAAGCTTCCGTAATGTTTGTTGACTTGATGAAAACTGATCAACCAGATCCCCCCTTGCTCTCTTTCATAGTTTGTATCGTAAAGGCGAACTACCCGAATCTACAGAAAAATACAAATCAATTTTATTTCTCTTTATAATTTTCTAAATTGTGAACGGAATTTAAGCACAAAAAAGGCCAGTTGCCCCCATGCCTGCCCGGCACAAAAGTCAACTGGCTTCGTTTTGGGATCGCCTTATCCCCGCAGACGGTTCACCCAGAAACCGCCCTTCAAGTGTTTCGGCTCAAAAGAAATGACAAAAGCTTTAGGCGCGATCTGCTGAATGAGCTGCCACAGCTTTTTTTCGTTGCTGCGCTTGGTCAGCACTTGCATCATGAGCCGATGCCCATCGCGGCCTTCCGCTACCCAGGAAGTGACGCCAAAGCCATGTTCCCGCAGCTTCACCGGAACGTCCAGATCGACAGAATCGACCACCACCTGGAGCGTCACATAGCCCAGGGCCAAATATTCCTCGATCTTGCTGCCGATGTACACGCCCATTCCCCACCCGATACAGTAAGCGGCGAGATTGACCGGATTGTCCAGGTTATCCAGAACAATCGCCAGTCCTTTCAAATACACGAACACTTCCACCATCGCCAGGAGCGAAGCCAACACGCGGTACCCTTTGATCACCATCAACAGTCTCAGCGTAAAAAAAGACACGTACAAAATGTTAATCCCGATGATGATCCACACAAACTCGAAGCCCATTTCTCCCCTACCCCCACCCAGACCGGGTCATTGCTGTTTTCCAATCACGTCTCGAATATAAACGATGTGCCGTGCAAAATCTAGCTGGAAAAGGACGCTTAAAATTTTCCAGCGAGCCGCCTTTCACCAACAGCCCAAAACAGCTTAATGACCAAAAGAATTGGGTAGATTTGCTCAGTTCGCCCGCCGATCCAGCAGCTTGTCAGCCATCTGCTCGATCAGCTCGCGCTTGGCCAGCAAATCGAGCATTCGCTTGGGCAGTGCCTCGACTCCGTAGTAGGCTCCTGCCAATTGACCGTAAACAGCCCCGGTCGTATCCGCGTCATCACCGAGATTGACAGCGCGAAACAAGCCCGCCTCAAATGTGTCTGTCGTGCAAAAAGCCCACAGCGCTGCTTCCAGCGACTCTACCACGTACCCTGATCCTTTGATTTCCGTCTCTGCTTTGCCTTTGTACGAACCAAGAGCGACGCGGGCAATGCCGGGATCAAGCGGTTCCTCTGCCCACAAATTCTCGACAGGCGAATAGGCTCCCGCCAGCAATTGCTCCTTTGGCACGCCCTGCAAAGCTCCCAGCAACAGCGCACCCAAAAACCGGCAGCCATCTACCGCTTGGGCTGCCGCATGTGTCGTGCGCGAGCTTTGGGCGCACATGTCGATGGCTTGCCTCGGCTCGCCTGCGAAAAAGAGCGCTACAGGAGCCAGCCGCATGATCGAACCGTTTCCAGCCGTCCTCGGGTCTGTCGATCCGCTGTATGGTTGCCCTGTCTGTTCATACCGCCACAGCGCTTCCTTTGTCGCATTGCCGATGTCAAAACAGTGATCCTTGCAGCTCATGTACCCTTTGCGATACCAGGCCAAGTAACGGTTCATTTGATCCTCTGGATCGAACCTCCCCGTCTCGCTCAGGCTCTCCGCCAGACACAGTGCCATGGAAGTATCATCCGTCCATTGACCCGGCTGCAAATCAAACGGCCCTCCGCCGATCATTTCCGTAAGCGGCTCAAACGTGCCTGGCTTGCGAAATTCCAGCGTCGCTCCAAGCGCATCCCCTATTGCCAAACCGAGCAAGCTGCCTGCATAACGCTCACGCAGTTCCATAGCCAACACCACCTTTTCAGAATTATCAATCTATTTATCGACAGGTCAGAATAGGCTCTTGCCTACCCTACCTCCTTCAGACAAAACATCTGGCAATCACACTCTTGCCGACATGCTGCTCGTCCAGCTCGTCAGACGCCACCTTCTCGTCGCTTTGCGTGAAGGTAATAATCTGCGGCATTACCAGCTTGTACCGATTCTCCATCACGGTTTCCAGCACATACTGCCCTTCGTTATCCCACAAAAGAACACCTGCCAAAATCCTGGTCTCCACACAGATCCTCCCCCGTCGTGGTAAATATAGACAACCCACCTACGATTGAACTTATCTGCTGGTGCAGCAAAGACGGGTACGATGACCCGCCTTTCCTCTGCGCTCTTTGTTGTTTTATTGCTCTTTTTTCAATCGTGCATCCAGAACAAAATTGCCGAACGGCAACAGAGACGCGATAAACGCCACGATTACCTTCAAAATGGACCATCTGTCCTTAAATGTAACATGAGCCAAGGCCAAAATATAGAGGACAAAAAACAAGCCATGCAATGAGCCTGCGACTTTTACTGCGTCCGGAAAATCGAGGTAGTACTTGAGCGGCATCGCAATCAACAGCAACACCAGATACGAAATTCCTTCAATAATGCCGATAACGCGAAAACGTCCGAGTGCGGTATTCATCATGGGCGGATACCATCCTTGCTTGTAATTATCATCATTATAAACGAAAAACTATCTAAATGATGAGAATTGTCCATTGTTCATAATAAATTCAAAATCAGCGGCCCCATGATTGTTCGCGAATGCGTTCCATCCAGCGCACCTCGGCATGCAAATGCTCGATCGCCCCAATCAGGATCGTCTTCGCCCCCCAATTCAGCTGCTGCTGCTCCATGATCGATTCGAGCAAGGCAGCGAGCCGTTGCACCTCCTGGATGTTCACGGCCAAAGCTTCCCCCATTTTTGCGGGATCGCCATGAGAGGCGAAGGTCAGAGCTGTATAAATCGGATTGGTGAGTTGCATCGGCTTGCGCATTTCCTGCAAAAGCAGCTCCTGAAACTCCGCCTCCCCTGTTTTGGTGATGCGATACATTGTCTTATCCGGGCGGTTAGACTCGCGAATGACTTGCGTAATCTCGATCATCCCACCCTTTTCAAGCTGATTGATGGCGTAGTAGAGTGAGCCTTTGGCGTATTTGACGTAGCAATCGATTCCTCGCGTCTTCACCTGCTGCTGGATTTCATACGGGTGCTTTTCCCCTTCCATCAGCAGCCCTAAAATAAGCAATTTCAAACTCATGGCTACTCCCCTCTTACCCGCGTTCAGGCTTGGCTTGCGGAGCCTTTTTTCCCGACGTTACCACTCGCTCATTGCCCATCAGCAAAATACAGACGACCGCGAGTAGAGCGGGAACAAGCGCCCACAAAAACGTGTGAGCGATGGAAGAAGCAAGAATGTCCGTCATTTTTTCCAGCACGGGAGCCGGAATCGCAGCTCTTGCTTCCGGCGTCAAAATCGCGCGCGGATCGGTGATCGCACCAGCTGCACCTTGACCGGAGAAAGCAGAAGCCATGCCATTTTCAAACTGGTTGCGCTGCAAAATGCCAAACACCGTAATCCCCAGCGTCATGCCGAGCGAACGGGAAAAAGAGTTCGTCGAGCTGGCCGATCCACGTTGGCGCATGTCGAAGCCATGAATCGCGGATATCCCGAGAACCGAGAAATTGAACCCGACACCAAATCCGGTAATCGTCATGAAGATCGTCACCGTAGAGCGAGCCATGTCAGGCGACAAGGTGCTAAGCAGAAACAATCCCGGTACGAAAAAGACCGCTGACAGCAGCATGATGTTGCGGAAGCTCGTTTTCGTCGTGAGAAAACCGCCGACCTGGCTGCCAACAACAGAACCGAGCATCATCGGCGTCAGGAGCAAGCCGGAATTGGATGCAGACCCGCCATATACCCCTTGGATGAAGATCGGCAAATAGACCGTCGTGATGATAAAAGCGGCTCCGTACAGCAGAGCGACTGCATTCGTCGTAGCGAACAATCTGCGTTCAAACATCGCAAACGAAATAATCGGTTCCGAAGCTTTCTTTTCCACAAACAGAAAAATCACGAACAGCAGGAAAAACGCAGTGAACAGTCCGATGATTTGCACGGAGTTCCATGCGTACTGATTGCCGCCAAGCTCCAGGGCAAACATGAGACTGACGACAGCGCCGACAAGCGTGATCGCTCCCCACCAGTCGATGCTTTGCTTGCGGTGCTCAAGCGACTCTCTGTAGTACCTCGCGATAAACCAAAGAGACAGCGCCCCGATTGGCACGTTGATGAAAAAGATCCAGTGCCAGCTGACGTACTCCGTGATGTACGCTCCGAGCAACGGCCCGAACACGCTGGAAGTACCGAAAACCGCTCCGAACAGCCCCGTCATTTTCCCGCGCTTTTCCGGCGGGAACACGTCAAAAATGATCGTGAAGGCAATCGGCATCAAAGCGCCTCCGCCGATCCCCTGAATGGCGCGGTAAATGCTCAATTCGATGATGCTGTTTGCCGTTCCGCACAAAATCGAACCCAATAAGAAAACGATCAGGCCAAATATGTAGAAACGCTTGCGCCCGTACATGTCGGAAAGCTTGCCGAAGATCGGCATACCCGCCATCGTCGCGACCATGTAAGCGGATGTTACCCAGACGAATTTGTCCATGCCGCCCATCTCGCCCACAATCGTCGCCATGGCAGTCGCCACGATCGTGTTGTCCATAGACGCAATCAAGAGCCCTAACAAGAGGCCCGTGACGACAAAATTCACTTTGCTTTCTTTGGCGATCATTGCCGTTGTCCTCCCTGATAGTCAAATCAAACTAATATTCTTTATTATATTCAAATTTGACCATTTGTCTGTAAAAAAATATTGAAGAACTCCAACTGGCTTCTCCTTCTCTTCGCGCGATACAAAAACACCTTCTCTCCCAAAAGAGAAGGTGCCTTACTTTTCGCTTAGTTCGTTTTCAACACGTCGTGATCGACATAACGCTCGCCATTCAGCTCGCTGATGACGTTGATCGCAACTTTGGCGCCATCGCCAGAAGTAATGATCGTATGTACGCTCACGCCTGCGCACGTGCCCGCTGCCCAAATGCCGTCGATGTTCGTTTTTCCTTGCGCGTCTACGTCTACTATTGTTTTGATTCTTGGCTCCGTGCCATCTTTCGTCTTCAAGCCGATTGTTTCCGCGAGAGCTGTGACTGCTCCCGTCGCCAAAATGACGTGCTTCGCTTCGAACGAGCCTTTTTCCGCCGTTTCGACTACCAGTCCTTGCTCGGTTTTCGTCACGTTGGTTACTTGGTCTTCCACCAGCTCTGCTCCGAATTTTGCAGCCTGTTTTTTCCCCGTTTCAATCAGGTCAGGGCCAGAGATTTCCATGATGCCATAGTGGTTTTCCATCCAAGCGCGTTTGGTCATGCTTTTGTCATTGTCAATCAACAGCGTCTTTTTGCCTGCTTTTGCAGCGAAAATCGCTGCGCTGCCTCCCGCTGGACCTGCTCCAATAATCACGATATCAAACAAAGAAATCTCCCCTTTCCAAAATGTGTTACAAGACATAATTATATACTTTGTTTGTGAAAAGAAAAGCCTTCCCTTCTCTGAAAATCTCGCGAAGACGTTCTGCACCCTTCAATAGTATGAAATCTTCGCAGAAAACGATGCACGGCTTTGGCGCAAAACCTTACAGACGAATCCAAAATCGCCGCACGACATTGCCATCCTCTTCGATTACCTCGGATTCAAACACCCCGCCGTTGCCGAGAATCGTTTTTTCCGAACCGATATTGTGGCTGTCGCACACGACCAGCACCCGCTCCAGGCCAAGCTCCCTCGTCTTGTCCAGCGCTTGGGCAAGAATTGCCGTCGCGTAGCCTTTGCGTCTTTCGCTGGGCCGGATGCCGTAGCCAATATGTCCCCCGACGTTCAGCAATCGTTCGTTCAGGCGATGGCGAATGTTGACCGCCCCGACGATCTGCTCTTTTCCATCGACCAGCCAGTAAGTAGAGTGCGGCACCCAGCCTGCTTGCAGGTTTTCTTCCTTTCCCTCTCGCTCCATGAATGCCAGATAAGTCTCAAAATCATGCGGATCGTGCCCGATCACCCATGGAACGAACGGTTCCCCGCTTTGCTTCCATTCCTCGTAAAAAGCCAAATACTCCTGTTTGCGCTCGACTGACGGCTTGACCAAATACGGCGTCTCCGACATGCTTGTTCTCTCCTTTTTGTCAATAAATTCCGTCTATCTTAGCATGGACATCGCCGCTGGACAAGAAAAAAAGCGTGACACGAGCAACCAATCGCTCGCATCACGCCTTGTTTGTTTTTGAAAATTACCCTTGCTTCTTAGTACTTGTTGAACATCATGATCCAGATGGAACCTGCGATAATCGTGAACACGATCACAAGTCCGAGAATCAGTGTCTGTACATTGTAGCGCGGCTTTTCTCCCTCACGGATGTGCATGAAGAAGAACAGCTGAACAACGAATTGCAAGATGGCCATCACCAGAATCGTGATTACGAGAGCCGTTTTTTCGAGCATCTGATTCATGACCAGCACCAGCGGGATGATGGTGAGCACAATCGAGAGAACGAAACCGATCACGTAAGACTTCAGCGATCCGTGATCTTGATGACCGCCATGGTTTTGATGTTGTGTCATCTTACATCACCCCCATCAGATAGACGACTGTGAAGAGGAAGATCCACACAACGTCCAGGAAGTGCCAGTACAAGCTCAGGTTGGTAACTTTGCGGCGAGTTACCGCATTAATTCCACGGCGCTTCAGCTGCATCATCAGCGCTACCATCCAGAACAGACCAACGGAAACGTGCAAACCGTGCGTACCGACCAGTGTGAAGAACGCGGACCAGAAGCCGCTAGTAGCCATGGTCGCACCTTCGTGCATCAAATGCGTAAACTCGTTAACCTCCAGCACGACGAACGCAAGACCGAGAACAGCAGTTACAGCGAGCCAGGCGATCAGCTCTTTTACTTTCCCTTTGTTCATCGCCAGTACAGCAAGTCCGCTGGTAAAGCTACTGGTCAACAAGATAAAGGTTGAAGCGATGATCCCAGGCAGTTCAAACAATTCTTTTCCAGTCGGTCCGCCTGCAAAGCTATGCATCATTACCGCATAGGTAGCAAACAGCGTACCGAACAAAATGCAGTCCGTTACAACGAAAATCCAGAAGCCAAGAACCTTGAGTTGCTCATGCTCTTCATGATGGTCATGGCCATGACTATGGTCGTGATGATTAGCCATCATTACAACACCCTCCCCAGTGAAGCCTCCGTGCGACGCACTTCATCCACCGGTACGTAATAATCCGTATCGTATTGGAAGGAGCGTACCCACATGCACACGGCAACTCCAATGAATCCAACTACGGCCATCCATACCCATCCAAAGGTGAAACCAAATCCAATCAGGAACCAGAAGGTCGACATGATAATCGGAATACCCGAGTTTTTCGGCATATGAATTGGTTCCAGATGCACCGGCTCTTCTTTATACGTGCCGTTTGCTTTCGCTTGTTTTGTTGCCCACCAGTCATCCGAGTCTTTTACATTCGGAACGACAGCAAAGTTGTAGAACGGTGCTGGAGATGGAATCGACCATTCCAGTGTACGCGCATCCCATGGGTCGCCTGTTGTATCCCGTTCCCCATGCTTGATGCTGTACGTAATTTGCCATACTTGGAAGATGAAACCGATCCCCATCATGAAGGCACCGACAGTCGATACGAGGTTGAGGTCTTCCCAACCGCGATCCCAGCCGTATGTGTAGTAACGGCGTGTCATACCCATGAAGCCGAGCGCGTATTGCGGCATAAAGCAAATATAGAAACCGATATTCCAGAACCAGAAGCCCCAACGTCCGAGCTTTTCATCGAGCTTGAAGCCGAACAGTTTTGGCCACCAGTAGTAAATACCTGCCAGGTAACCGAACACAACCCCACCGATCAACACTTGGTGGAAGTGGGCAATCAGGAAGTAGCTGTTGTGGTACTGGTAGTCTGCCGGAGCTACCGCCAGCATGACACCTGTCGCTCCCCCTACGAGGAAGCAAGGAATGAACGCAATGGTCCACAACATTGGTTGTTTAAAGGATATCCGACCACGGAACATCGTAAACAGCCAGTTAAATACCTTAACCCCGGTCGGGATCGCAATGACCATCGTCGATATCGCAAAGAACGCGATAACGCTGGCGCTTGTACCCATTGTGAAAAAGTGGTGAGCCCATGTAAAGAAGGACGCGATCGCAATCGCCATCAAAGCCCACACCATGGATTTGTAACCGAAAATGCGTTTGCGCGAGAATGTCGCAACTACTTCAGAGAAAATACCGAATGCTGGTACAACTACGATGTATACCTCTGGGTGACCCCACATCCAGATGAGGTTCAGGTACATCATCGGGTTACCGCCGCCGTCCATCGTGAAGAAGTGAGCACCTGCGAAACGGTCAAGGAACAAAAGTGCGATTGTAATAGTCAAGATTGGGAAAGCAAAGATAATCATGATGCTGGAAGACAATACCGACCAGCTAAACAGCGGCATTTTGGAAAGAGTCATTCCTGGTGCACGCATTTTGAGAATCGTAACGATAAAGTTGATACCTGTTGCCAAACTACCGATACCGGAAATTTGAATACCCCAGATCCAGAAGTTTTGACCAGGTCCCGGACTGAAATCATTTTGTGACAATGGCGGATAAGACAACCAACCAGCGTCCGGGGAGCCCCCGATAACGAACGACAGGTTGAACAGCATCGCGCCAAGGAAGAACAGCCAGAAGCTGAGCGCGTTCAGGAACGGATACGCAACGTCGCGCGCACCGATTTGCAGCGGAACAACCATGTTGAACAAACCAAACATCATCGGCATCGCCATGAACAAAATCATGATCGTACCGTGAGTCGTAAAGATCGCGTTATAGTGATCGGCATGCAGGAATTCCAAATTCGGGAATGCCAGCTGCAAACGCATCAGCAGGGCGTCAACCCCACCGCGGAACAGCATGAGGAGCGATGCAATCAGGTACATGATCCCGATACGTTTATGGTCAACGGTAGTCAGCCATTCGCGCCAGAGCCAACCCCATTTTTTATATTTGGTCAAGACAAACACGATCGCGAGCATTGTCAAAACAATCGATACGTCCGCACCGTAAATCAGTGGGTCACCAGTTACAAAGAACGTGGATGCAAAATCCTTAATGTCCTCCCACACGTGGTATTCCTCCTCCCTCTCCTAATGTTTCATGCTGGAATGATCCATTCCAGGCATGTTGCTCATGTCAGTTGGTGGCAATTGCGAGGTTTCTTTTGACTTATCGCCTGTCGGAGCAGGCTGCTTTTGCATTACATGGTCCATATCATGGCCATGACCGTATTTTTGAACAATCTCTTCAAACAAGCCTTCCGGGAATGCAGAGTACAGTTTTTCCTCAGCCAATCCTGGTTTTTTCAGCTCGTTGTAATCTTCTTTTGTCATAGCAGGGGAAGTGCCTTTTACTTCACTGACCCATTTATTGAACTCTTCTTGCGGTTTCGCTACTACTTTAAACTGCATGTGCGCAAATTTTTCACCAGAGAAGTTGGAACTGAATCCAGCAAATTCGCCTGGTTCATCTGCTTGCAAATACAGCTCAGTCGCCATACCTGCCATCGCGTAAACCTGACCGCCCAACGATGGCACCCAGAAAGAGTTCATCGGAGCTTCTGCGGAAATTTGGAAATGAACAGGTACACCAACCGGAATTTCCAGGTAGTTGACCGTCGCAATGTTTTGTTCTGGATAAGTGAACATCCATTTCCAATCCAATGCGGTAACCTGAACGGTCATCGGTGCTACTTCTTTATTCGGAGATTCCTTCAGCACATACGTATCGCGAACGGTAAAGTAACCCAAGATCGCAATGATGACTACCGGAATGCCCCACCAGATTGCTTCAAGGACCGAGTTATGTGCCCACTCAGGTTTGTAAGGCGCCTTGTTATCCGGTTTATCCCGATATCGATACACGATAAAAGCGGTAAGCGCAAGAACCGGAACGATGATGACGGCGCACAATATCGTGGAAATAATAATGAGATTGTACTGCGTCTCTGCTACAGGCCCTTTCGGATTCAAGACAAGATACTCACTACCACAGCCTGAAAGCAGGACGGTGGTTAACGCTGCCAAGATCCAAAAGTGGATTTGCCTCAGCATTTTTCCTCCACTCATTCTCCTAATCCCTCCTCTTTCACAAAACAACAAGCCTCTAACTGATGATGTGTCCGCTATTCGCGTCCGCTTCCCCTCCGAGTCTTTCACGACAGAGGATGGAATCCATCTTCGAGCAGGACTCAGCAGAGAATTTTAACGTAAGTGAACATATCAACTAACCGCATATACATACTATCAGAGACGGAGAACTTTTGTACTTCTTTTTTCGGACGTTCAATAATTCGTAGCTTTTCTGTGACAAAGTGTTCACGAACCAGTCACGAGTTGATCAAATTCTTGTTAACAATCCCCTGCGATGCACATCTCCATCCAAAATTGGTCGCGATATCCAGCCGTTTTGCCGCCTTTGCGTTGTTTCATTTAAAATAAACAGCCCCTTCCTTCGGACATCGCCAGAAGAAGGGGCTGGATCAAGGCAAACAAAACGGTCACATCCCATTTCATGAAAAACGTCGAGACATTTTTCACAGAAAAAAACCTCTCATTTTAAAAAGGAAGCTTCATGAGAGGTTTTGTCTATGAATTTGTCATCGCTCTTTACACTTCTTGCTTACGCAGATTCAACAGGCGGAAAACGGTGCTCATAATGAAAATGTTCATTCCTGCAATCAAGAAACCAATCGATACCATCAACGGGAAGTTCTCTGCTCTGAAATCGCTTGCAGTAAACGCCATCAGCAGGCCACCAATTGCAATTGCGGTCCAGGCAATCCATCTCAGCACATCTGCGGCTCTTTTATCTGTATTCATGATTTAAAACCCCTGTCGTTTTGGATTTTCGTCTTTGCTCGTTTTCTTTGTTGAACTTATTGTAACATAAAATTCACTTTTTGTTCATGTTTTGTTCAAATTTTGATTGAAAATTTGTCAAAAGTTTTTTCACAAACCTCTTGTCGTCTATGTTGTTACATTTTTCCTTTGTGTCTTAATTGTGAAACAGGGAAAAAAACGGACAAAAAAAGCCTGCCGCCTCGCTTTTGCGAAAAACGGCAGACTCTTTTGTTCCCTTTTGCCTTGCCCATCAACCAATCAAGCTGTCTTTTCCAAAGTGGCAGCCGCCTCATTCCTGTGCCTTTTGCCCCAACTGCGCCCGCCAACAGAGAACAACGTCAGGACAAACAGGACGCGGAACAACTGGAAGGCGGTCACAAGCAACGGATCGGCTCCGATCGTCATCGCAGTCAGGCTCATTTCCGCGATTCCGCCGGGCGCAGTCGCCAGGATGCCTGTCGCAAGCTCCATGTCAGCCAAATAAGTCATGCCGGCAGCCATCGCTGTTACGATCGCGAACAGCAGCAGAGCGTGCATGACGGCGAAGAGAAAGAAGCGTTTTTGCTGCCGGACTTCCTCTTTGCGAAAGCCCAAGCCGATACTCACCCCGATCATCACTTGCGCCGCCTTGACCAACTCTCCCGCCAGCAGCGGATTTGCATTGCCCGACGGGTTGTTCAGCGACACAATCGCGGCAATCAGCAATGGTCCGAGAAGGTATGGCGCTGGCACGCGACAGCGCGCTGCGAGCAAGGCAGCAAGCGAGCTGGCGATGACCAGAAGCACAGTCGGGAGCCATGCCAGCTGCTGGACGCTCGCCAACACCCCCGTAGTCGAGCTGTGGTTCCCGGATATCCAGGAAATCAAAAAGGGGATGCACAGCACAATCATGACGGCGCGGATCGAATGAAAGATGGAGATAATCTGCTGATTGCCGCCGATGGACTGTCCAATCGACACCATTTCCGACAGCCCGCCCGGTATGTTGCTGAAGATAGCAGTAATTCGATCCACCTTGCCGATTTTGTAAAAAAGCCACGCGTTGAACAGGCTGAGCAACACGGTGAACAAGGTGGCGATCAGCATCAAACCGATATGATCTGTCATGGTCTGCCAAATACTCGGCGTCATGCGCAGGCCAAGCGATATGCCGATCACGATCAGTCCCGCCTGACGGAACCAACCGGGAATCCACAAGTTTTTGCTGCCCAACATCGTAGCAGCGACGGTGGCGACGAGCGAACCGATCATCCATGGAAGCGGGCTGTGAACGAGAGCAAACAGCCAGCCTCCAGCCGCTCCGAGCGACAGTGCAAGCCCTATTCGAAGCAAGTTCATGCTGATTCCTTCTCTCCCTGTCTGACGTTGCGATCTTTTGTACAGTTCCAGTGTACGCCAGAAGAAAACAGCTGAAAAATACCGAATCGTTATCGCGATCGATTCGTTTCGCGAATGGCACAAAAGAAAAAGCTGCCCGCGTGGAGCTTGCACTCCTTGCTCGGGCAGCGACGAACGCGTTAATAGGAATGAGGAAAATCCATCTGTTGCATAAAGCGGACGAACGCTTTTACATTTTGCAGCTCCATGGATTCCTCATGGTAAAACATCCATGTACTTCGCCTGATCGGCTGGTTTGCCGCATCCCGAAGCTCGATCAGATGCAGCCCTTCCTTGCCCTCTGCCACCAGACGGGGCAAAATGGCGTAGCCAAGCCCGCTCGCGACCATCTCGCCGCACGTGTCAGCCTTGTCTACTTCCATGTCGATTCGCGGCGGCGAGGAGTAATTTTGTGTCCACCAGCTATCCACCAATGTCTGCAAAAGCGGATCAGTCTCGTAATCAATTCGCGGCAAGTCAGGAAGGCTTTTTAAATCGAGCGGAGTTTGCGAGACAATGCACACGCTTTCCTCAAACAAAAGCTGTTTGCCCCCCGGCCAATTGTAATCACCGCGCACGAAGCCAAGGTGCACATCCTGGTTGTAAACGGCCTGGTACACGTCTTTGCTCCAGCCTGTCTCCACCTTAAATTCCACCAGCGGATACTTTTGCTTGAACAGCTTCAAAAGCCCTGGCAGCTTGTAACGGGCAAAGTAGTTGGAGACGCCGAGGCGCAAGGTGCCGCTAACCTCTTCTCCCATATTCGCCACATGTTCCTTGATCTTGCGCAGTCGGACGAGCATTTCGTCTGCACAGTTCGCCAAATACTCGCCCTCCGGTGTAAAGTGAACGCCCCTTCTGCCGCGCTGCACGATTTGCACGCCAAATTCTTTTTCGATTTGCCGCAGACGCTTGGTCAAAGCAGGTTGGGACAAGTACAGGCTTTTCGCCGTTTTGGTAATGTTTTGTTCCTGATACAGCGTTCGCAAAATCGACCAGTCGCGGTATTCCATGGCTACAATGTCTCCGCGTGATCTTGCGCGGCGCTGCCTTCCTCTGACTTTTCACCCTTGCGCTTCAGGTACGTGCCCACAGCAATGACCACGAGCGCCAAAGCGACCGGCAAAATGACATGCAAAGCAGGCAACAGTTGTTCCAGAAAAGCTCCGACTACCTTGTCGCCGACGATCATCTCGCCTGCTGTGTACCCAAGCAATGCCGCTCCCAGCAGGACGATGATCGGAAACCGATTCATCAGCTTCATCAAAAGCTGGCTGCCCCACACAATCAAAGGAATGCTGACCGCAAGCCCGATGACGACCAGCAGCATGTTCCCATTTGCTGCACCTGCAACGGCGATGACGTTGTCCAGACTCATGATCAAATCGGCAAAAATAATCGTTTTCAAAGCCTCCATCATGTTCGAACCGCTACCAATGCGGGCATCCTCTTCCTCGCCTTTGAGCAGTTTGACCGCGATCACGATCAAAAGCAGTCCGCCCAAAACTTGGACAAACGGGATTTGCAGCAGCCAAATGGCAATGAAAGTCAGGATGATTCTCAGTCCGATTGCCCCGAATCCGCCCCAGAAAACAGCTTTCTTTTGCACTTCTGGACGCAAGTTACGACAAGCCAGCGCAATAACGACGGCATTGTCCCCACTCAAGACCAGATTGACGATGATGATTTGTAGTAAGCTAAGTAACAATTCTGTCATGATGGCTCCCTCCGTAGGCGATGATAGTGACAATAATAGACCTTTTCGTTTTCATCTGCAGTATTTTTTTCGCTTTTGCCTGCACTTTTTATCAGGTTCAGGCACAGAAAAAGTCTGCCCATCGCGACAGACTCTGTTTTCGTTCGATTGCGGCTGGCTGAAGGATTCATCTAGCGCGATTGCATTAGTTGTTGCCCTGTCCCTTGTAGCCGTATACGGAGTAGTCGGCCTTTACTTTGCGGATCGCATGCCAGACAGGCAAGCCCCGCGCTACCCAACGCAAAGCCGACATGATATTTTGCTCATTCTCAAACTGCTCGACGATAATGACCGTCTTTTCATTTATGTAGGACTGAAGCTCTTCCCAGCCCATTGCCGAATAACGGTCATTGCCGTAAGTGCGCAAGGCCAGAAAATCTTCTCGCTTCGGTTCTTTCATCTGGAGCAGTTGCCGAATTGCTCTCGCACAATCGGGATGAACATCGGGACTGGCCGCATTCGCCAAACGGTCATTCATAAACAAATGCCTCGTTTCTTCTATATATAGTTGCCCTTCTAGCATAAGCAATGCCCATGCTTTCAACAACCATAACATGCGCAAAAAGCATGATCGCGCGGCGAGCCTAGCTGCACCACTCCGCTATCAGCTTCGCCATAAAAGCGCTGGACAATACAACGGGCAATCCGGTCAGTTCGCTCACAAGCTCTCTCGCTTCCTCCGTATACCCCATGCAATCCATGAGCAGGACATCGACCTTGTCTTTGAGCGGTTCGATTGCCGCCTGGTATGCCGCCCGGTCCAGCGCGAACGGGGAGACGACGGCAAATATTGGCTCCAAGCCATGCGGCGCGTATTTTTCCCGCAGCGCTTCCACCTGCTCGGCCAAAGGCACAAGCACGCCGAGTCTGCGGCCTTTTGCCATAATTGCTGCCATGGGCGGAATGATCCGATCCGGCTCCAGCAAAAAAGCCTGCTCTGCGCGCAGTCCGGGAAAGACTCCCGTGCACAAAAGCAAAATGTTGCGGATTCCTGACCGCTCCATGTCCGCTATTTTTTGCTGCAAAATCGGCTGAATCCGTTCCCTGGACAAGACGACAGACTCGCCGCTTGTCAGGCGCGAAGTCAACACGTAATCGCCCGCAGTCGGAGCCAGCTTGCTTGCAATCTCCGCTTTCGTCATCTGATCCAGCACCCCGGCCTGGACCAGCTCCGCCCGCCCCGCCAAATGCTTTTCTACAATCGGCGCAATGTCTTGCCGCGGTGCTTGTCCAATCGTAATCATTCCTACTTTTCTCATCGGCTGCTTGCCTCCTTTTTCCACTTCGTTTGTTTGTAAAAAAACGGGGAGAATCCAGCTCTCCCCGTTCGCTTGTTTAGTTGTGCGCTTCCACGCCCATCGTTTGAAAAATTTTCATGGAGCCGTAGCGGCGATTCATATGAGCAAATTCTTGTTCGTCGTAAAAGCTGGTTGTGCCGTTCGTGTATTCTTTTGCCACTTCAACCGCAAACTTGACCGCGAGCGCAATATCCGTCTCATGACTTGCGCCTGTGCCGCATCCGGGAACAGCCGTCTGGGCCGTAATCGCCACTCCGACTACCGGAGCATCGGTGGCGACAGCAGGCTGCAAAATGCTGTTGATGTGAAAAAGATCGTTGCCGTACGGCGTGATGTCTTGCTGCGTAATCGGGAACGTCACAGGCAGCTGCCCTGTCGTCATTTCCATGATCCGCAACAAATCTTCGCTGATGCGCAAAATGTAGCCTTCCTTGACAGTTGGCGAGATAGCGATTCCTTTATGGTTCACGATGCGGTTGCCTTTTGTCGTGTCAATCGAGAGAATCGCTTCCATCTCGTCGATGACTTCATAGCGATTCATCGTCAAAATATCGACAGGCGATCCCATGAAATCGACCGGCTCATGCGGCTGTGTCGGCGCATTCGGGCATATGTGCGTGCTGATGATCACATCGCCATCGAGAACGTCGCCATTTTTTTGCATCTCGGCAAGCTTCAAGGCGCAAGCGATTGCAGCTACAGCGCCGTCGGCATCAGATACCATCCCGATCCGGCTCGGACGCGCTCCGATTCCGCCAAGTCGGCCGATAATCCCGAATGTTCGCGCGCTGCCGCCAGTGGACTTGCCGTTTTTCCCCGGTACGACGATTTTTACGAAATCGGTGCTGCCTTCTGCTCCTGCGACCGTTTGCACGGTAACCGAAACGCCGGAGTAGGCGGTAAACAGCTCCTTGATCGTTTCGCCATTCACATAGGCGCTGTCCATCGTTTCAAAAACAGTCATCGTTTGCTTCAAAGACATGGTTGCTCCTCCTCGATCCGAACATAGATGTTGTCTCGTGATGTGATGTGGAATCAATCGTTTCTAGCCGAAAAGATAAGGCAGGATTTGTTTGCCCACGGCACCTTCCACAGCGGCAAGCAGTTGTTTGTTTCGCATCGTCGCGCTGAGAAGCAAGTTCTCTTTCGGGACGTGAATGACGGCAATTTGCTGTCCTTTTTCGATTTCCGCCGAAACAATCGGCTTCGCTGTATTGGCGTCGAGTGTCATGATCAGGTCCGGGAACGTGCCGAGCCGCTCTCCTTTGTGCTCCAATGTCATGTACTCGTTCCAGAAAGTCATCTCGTGCCCGCTGATCACTACGCGCCCGACGTCAAAACCGCCCGCTGTCGTCAATTCGCATTCATCTACAGAGCCTGCCGTCACGATGCACCCGCCCAATTTTCGGCACACAGCTTCGATCGCAGCCTCGCCTTTTGCCCCGAGCAGTGCCTGCCCCACTTCAATCGCTTGGCTGATCGCCCCTGGCGCTCCATGCTCGCGGGCATAGCCTACGCTGATCGGGTTGCGGGCCACGACTACCAGACCGCCCGTCTCGACCGACACTTTGCGCACCAGACCCGCCGCCTGCTGCAACTGTCCGCTCACACATACTTCATGGTAAAGCTCATCCTTGCCGCCGACTGCCGCCTGATGGGAAATGTAGCCCTCTACCTCGTGCAGATTCATCGCTCCCATCGAACCAGTCGGATGGGCACGGCCGTTGCAAGGCAGGTCGATTACGGGCAATCCCGTCACTGCGGCCTGGAACCAGCCGTTTACGGTCGTTCCGGCGCCATTTTCATTGGTGATGATTCCTTTGATCGGTTGTCCGATCGTCTTTTCCAGCAGTTGCAGAGCGCGTACGTAGTGCATCGGCTTGACGTACTGATTTTCCGCAGCAGGCGCTCCGACCAGCGCAACGGTTGCCAGCAAGTCATCGTCATTCATTTCATCTGCTGTCACCAGGACAGGAGAGCCGACTTCGAGGGCGAGACGTCCTGTCTCCATGCCATCCTCGATCCAGCCGCCCCCGCCGCCGCCAAGGACTGCTCCGCCGTAGACGGCCGCTTCCATCATCGCTTGATCCAGTATGATTTTCGCCATTTCGTTTCTCCTCCAGTTGCTTTATTTTTTCGCGAATTTGATCAGGGAGTTACAGAAACTGTAGATCGCGTCACCTGCGATAAAACCTGCTGCGAGAATGCTCAGTGTGCTTTCCGCCTGTTTGCCCTTCACTTTCAGGACGACAAAGCGGATCAAAATTCCCGCCAGTACGGCCCAGCCCGCATTCGGGTTGAGAATCAGCAAACCTGTGGCAAACATGACGCCGAGCTGACGGTTGGAGCCGCCAATCAATTGCAGGAGCGCACCCGGAATCGCCCACAGGAACAGCTGCTTGGCCACTTCCGGGGAAGTGCCTGCTGCGATTGTACTGGCGTAAACTTTGTCTACTGGCGGAATCAAGCCTTGCGAGAAAAAGCTTTGATAGGAAAAGGCAACGGTAATGAGCGCAACCCCGAAGGCAATCAATCCGGTAATGTACTGTTGCTTGCGACCGTCTACCTCCAGAGCCGCGTCTGCGCCCTGGCCGCGCAAAATGTAGCCGGTTTTCAAATCGTAGCCCATGTCGGCAAAAGCAGGCCCGGTCGCTGCGCTAAAGCCGACCAGAAGAGCGAGCGCGACAGGCGGGAAGCCAATCATCATCCCGATAATCAGCGTAATCAGTGCAATCGCAAACGCGGGGAACCAGCCGGAATGCATCGCCGCAATCCCCACAATCAGCTCGTGAACATAGGCGGCAAAAGCGGCGAACAACAGAAAGCCGATCAGCATGCCAAACGACATGTCCGTCATCAATCCGCCTGCAAGCGCAACAATCAGCGCTACGACGAGATATGCGACGAAGCCAAGCCCCAAGATGCGGGATGTCGTCTTTTCATTTTGAGTGTAGCTGTCCTCGGGATTGTTCGCGTTTCCTGCGGTGGCCGCAGCAGGCTTTTTCTTTTTCAATATGATAAAAGCTACCTGGAACAACGCGACGATCCCGGCCCCGATCATGAAGCCATGCGGAATGTACAGCGCGTTCAAGTCTTGATTGAACAACGGAACGGAATATTGCCGCAGCAAAAGACCGATTCCGAACATCGTGAGCGCCCAGATGTTCCCGATGAACGCCACCCCGAACGCCGACATCGAAATGCCGAGGTACGAGCCTAACAATCCAGCGCCTGTACCGACTCCCAGCAGCACGCCGCGCTTGCCGCCTTTGTCTCCGGCGATAATCGCCTCGGCCGTTGCTACGCCAGGTGCCCATGTCCCGGAAGCGGGAAAAATTTTCGAATCAAACAGCTTGTACAACAGGGCCGTGTCCACAAACATCGCCAGTCCAGCCCCGATCAGCATCGGAATAATCAGCTCCGGCATGTTCATCGCAAACGGAATCCCGATCGGAATCAACAAACTGTTGGCAGCCCCGAACGTCGCAGAGGAGATCGACGTTTGCACCAGATTTTGCCGATGAGTCGAGCGGTATTTGGAGAAAATCTCCATCGGAATGCGCGCAATCAGCATCGCGGCAATCGCCCCGATAATCGATGTGCTCGGTGTGACCCCGAGTGAAGTAATCAGTTGCATCCCGATCATCGCCCCGAATACGGACAAGGCGATATTGAGAATAAGCGTCATTGGCTCAAATGCGGAGGGATGTTTTTCTCGTGGTGTCTTGTCTTTTTGCATAAGTAGCGCCTCCTTTGTTGAATGAATCATGATGAAAAGAAAAAATGGAAAATAGCCTTTTTGCGATCCAACTTATTTGTTGGCTAGTATTGCCAATCCGCTTCGCCTTTTGCCATGAAAGCGCCTCCACGTTCGCTGGCCAAAAGCTTTGTTGCTTTCCCCCCTTTTGCGCCACGTTTCTTTCTATTCTGTGTTTTTCCACTTTAAATCGGGTAGGAGGCTACCCAT